>JAFGOJ010000502.1 GCA_016926575.1 Anaerolineae bacterium
CGAAAATAACATCTTCGCGTTCGGGGCGGACCACAGTCCGCCCCGCCGCCCGGCGGACTGTGGTCCGCCGGGAACAATGAAGGTGCCGGGCACCTCAGGCCGCATTTTCGTTCCTTGGTTGTGAGCGCAGCGATCATGGGCTCTATTCCGAAAATAGGGGTCGTTCTTGTGGTGGTAGGCGCACGATTGAATCGCGCGCCTACCACCACCAGCGAAACCCCCTACCCATACCGCTCCCGGCGCACGCGCGACGCTGCGGCGAAGACGGCCCCCATCGCCACGGCGATCCCCTCCAGCAGCCACCAGACGATGGCCAGGGGCAAGAACGTGGCGCTCCAGCGGCCCGACTTGACGTAGTAGTACACGTCGGCCGGAGAGACGACCCAACGGCCGTTCACTTCTTCGAGGTAATGCGTTTGGCGGTGAAGGGTTTTCATGTCGATGTAGAGGTAAGAGATGTACCGCTCGCCGCGCTCCCAGAGCATCACCAGGATCACCCGCGGGCCGGGTTCGAAACGGGCGGGCCGGCGCAGGCCATGAAGCTCGGCCAGGAGCGCCGGGTCGTCGGTCTGAAGGGCCTCCTCCAGGGCAATGGCCACGTCGGAAGGGGTGGCGTAGCGTTCGAGATAGGGCGCGGTGAAATAGGCCGCGTCGTAGCGGTACAGGCCGTGAAGCTCGGCAAACAGGAAGAGACCTCCAGCGACAGCAAGCGGCAGCACAGTCGCCGCCACAATCCAGACCCAGTATTTCTTCATAGCGGCCTACGGCTGCCTCAGGCGCGGGTCGGCGACGCGGTGCAGACCTTGCGCGACGAAGTAGAACGCGGCGGAGAAGACCGAGAGGGCCAGGGAGGGCGGGATCAGCACGTGCCACTCCACGCCCGAGGAGATGTAGGACGAGTAGGTGAAGCTGGAATAGACGATCGTGCCCCAGTTCAGGTAGTTCCGGCTGA
Organism: Anaerolineae bacterium; assembly: GCA_016926575.1. Classification (GTDB taxonomy): domain Bacteria; phylum Chloroflexota; class Anaerolineae; order B4-G1; family DUEL01; genus JAFGOJ01. The sequence goes on from JAFGOJ010000502.1 coordinate 953, forward strand.
AGCCGAAGAAGGAGATGAACGCGTCGGCGACCACCGCGCCGGTGACGGAAAGCATCATATAGAGTGCGGCCAGCGGGAGCATGTGCGGCAGCACGTGGTGCCACATCACATGGCGGCTGCCGCCACCGGCAATGCGCGCCGCTTCGACGAAGGGCTTGCTCACCACCGTCAACGCGTGGGAGCGGATGACGATGGCCGTGCCGCCGGCGCCCGCAATGATGCCGTAGATCACTCCTAACGCGGCAGGGCTGAGATCGCCGAAGCGCATCCCCACGATCACCATGAACAGCGGGGCGGGCAAGAGAATGAAGGCGTCTGCGACGTGCATCAACAACAGGTCGACCAGGCCGCCGTAGTACGCCGATAGCACGCCGAGCGCCGTGCCGATCACGGCAGTGGTCAGCGCAGCGGCGATGCCGACGGCGAACGTGGGGCGCGCCGCGGCGAGCAGCATGCTCAACACGTCGCGGCCCAGGGCGTCGGTGCCAAGGAGGTGGCGGGCCGAGGGCATCGCCGGATGCATCACCTCCATGTCGTACCCGGTGACCGGATCGAACGCGCTCTGCTTCCAGACCGTGGCGCGCAGAATCGGATGCGAGATCGCCAGCAGGCCGAACAGCAGGAGCAATACGAGGCCTAGCAAGGCCAGCTTGCTCTGAGAGAAAATCTGCCAGCCGTCCCGGAAGCGTCGCCAGGTCAATTGAATCCGGATGCGCAGCCGCTGCCCGGGGGTGCTGAGATGTTGGTGCGGTTGAGATACCATCGTGCAGTCCCCTTTAGAAATGATTGGAAAATACCGTGCGGTAGCGCACACGCGGATCGAGCACGGCGTACAGCACGTCCAGAACCAGCCGGGCGACGGCGGAGAGGATGCCGACCATCAGCAGCGCCCCCATCACGACCGGCATATCCTGTTGGTAGAGGGAATTGAAGAGCGCGCCACTGATCCCCGGCCAACCGAGCACGTCTTCGATGATGACCAGGCCGGTCAGCAAGTAAGGCAGGCCGATGACCAGGCGGCTGAAGACGGGCAGCAGCGCGTTGCGCGCGGCGTGCCGGTCGCGGATGGCGTGGTCGGGCAGCCCTTTTGCCCGCGCGGTATTGACGTACTCCTCCTTCAACGTATCGGTCATACTCGTGCGCATCATCAGCACGGTATCGCCGAAGGAGAGCAGGACATAGGTTACGATGGGCAATCCGGACAGGGCCAGAATATCGATCGCGCGGCGGCCAAAGCCGAACGCGAACCACAGTCCCACCGTTCCGGCGCAGAAAAGGAGCGCCTGGAGGGCGGCCGGTGTGTGCCAGCGCCATCTCTTTTCCAGCAGCTTGCCGATCAGGAGGACAATGGCCAGCATTGCCACGAGCGCCGCGACCATGTAGAGCATCACCTGCTCGGGAGAGGCGGCGGAGTTCTGCCAGATCTCTCTGGTGAGCCCTTCGCTGATCGACCGACCGCCGAACGCAGAGCGGAAGAGGTTGATCCGGCGGGCCAGGAAATAGGTGACCAGGAAGGTGAGCCACGGCGGGAACGTGGTGTAGAAAGCGATGGCGCTGAACGTCGCCGCGGTGGTCAGCACGCCAGATGCACGCCAGGTAACGACCTTGCCCAGCCATTGGCCAAAAAGGAACGCGATCAACGTGCCGACGAAGAAGACCAGCAGCGTGTAGGGCAGCAGGCCCTTGAGGTATTCGGCGACGGGGTAACCGAAGAACGACGTGCCCAGGTTGCCCTGCACCAGCCGCCCCAACCAGTTGGTGTAGCGCTCCCAGAGCGGCCGGTCGATGCCCAACTCTTCGGCCAACTGCTCCCGCTCCTCGCGGTTCATCGACAGAGCAAATTGGACGGTGAAATCTTGGGGAATGACGATCTCCGTCACGAAAAACATAACGGTCAGGAAGATGAAGAGCGCGATGGCGCTCGAAATAGCTCGTCGCATCAAGTAGCGTCCCATTTACCGTCTCCGCAAACGTGGATTGATGAGATCATCCAGCGCGCGCCCGATCAGATAGAACGCGCTGCAGAACAACATGATCGCAAGCGCCGGGGGTGCGATGGCGTGCCATTGCCCCCTCAAGGTGAACAGCCGGAAGGTCTGTTGGCCCAACCAGATCATCGTGCCCCAGCTCAGGTAGTAGCTCGTGCGGCTGAAGAAGGCGAGCAGCGACTCGGTGAGCACTGCCCCCACGACGGTGAAGACCGCATGGACGATCGTGAGAGGCATCAGCCCCGGCAGGACGTGCCGGCGGATGATGTGGCCATGGCCCCCACCCGCACCGATGGCCGCTTCGATGAAGGGTTTGGCCTTGATCGTCAGCGTGTGGGATTTGACCACGATGGCCTGCGTGCCCAACCCCGCCAGCGCGCCGTAGGCGACCGCCACCACGGGCCAGTCCATCCGCAAGAGCAGCCCGAAGATCAATAATACCACAGGAGCCGGGAGGAGCACAAATACGTCGGAGATGCCCATCAACACCGCGTCCAGCGCCCCCCCATAGTATCCGGCCATTCCACCGACCAGCGTCGAGATGGTGACGGCGACGGCGGCGGCAAGCAGCCCCACGCTGAAGGAGGTTTGCGCCCCGGCGAGCAACTGACTCAGCACGTCTCGCCCCAACCCGTCGGTGCCCAGCAGGTGCTGCCAGGAAGGGGGCGTGGGGTGCGGCATGATCGTCGAATCGAAGCCCAGGATCGGGTCGTAGAGGCGTGGGGGCCACACCGTCGCTATCAACACCGGATGCACCAGCGCCATCGCGCCGAAGGCGGCGACGAGGGCGACGCCGACCAGGCCCAGGGGGTGACTCAAGAGCGCGCGGACGCCCGCCCGCAAGCGGCGGCCGGTCAGGCCGAGGCGGCTCAAGCGGCCGCGCCACCGCCCACGCCGGGTCTGCTGTGTGGGCCTCTCCATCACACTCCGCGTTCGACGTAACGAATCCGCGGGTCGAGAAAGACGTAGAGCACGTCCAACACCACGTGCGCGCTCACCGCCAGCACGCCGACCAGTGACAGGATGCCCATCAAGATCGGGATATCCTGCCACTCGATGGCATCGAAGATCAACTTACCCATCGCGTGCCACTGGAATACCAGCTCGATCACCAGGCTGCCGGTGAGCACGAAAGGCAGGTTCAGGGCCAGGCCGGTGAGCACGGGCAAGATCGCGTTGCGCGCCGCGTGCCGGTCGCGCACGACCCGTTCCGGCAGCCCTTTCGCGCGGGCCATGAGCACGTAATCCTCGCGCATCGTTTCGAGCATCGAGGTGCGCATCATCATCATCGTCTCGCCGAAGGAGAGCAGCACGACCGTGACGAGGGGCAGGGTCAGGTGAGCCAGCACGTCTCGCGCCAGATAGCCTGTCCCAGACCGGAGCCACCAGCCCCACGCCAGCGCGCCGAGTAGGGCGGCCGTCCCCACCCGCAGGCTCCAGCGCACGCGCGGCGCGCGGACGTGGTGGTGCGTGACGCGCCACACCAGGGCGATGCCGCCACCGACCAGGGCCGCCGTCACCACGAGGCGGCTCAACAGCCAATCCACGCTGACGGTGGCGTCGAACCAGACGTTGTGGTCGATCAAGCGGCGGTAGGGCAGCCATCCCAGGTACCAGCCGAAGACGTTTGCGAGCAGGAAACCCAGCCAAGGGGCGAAGGAGGTGTAGGTGGAGACGCCGGCCAGGGTGGCGCAGAATTCGAGAGCGCCGCCGCGTCGCCAGGCAATCACTTTGCCCAGCCAGATGCCGAGTAGATAGGCCAGCATAGCCGCCGGCAGGAAAAGGATCAACGTGCGCGGCAGCCGGCTGAGTATGAGCGTGGCGACGGGTGTGGGCCAGTAGAGGAACGACTCTCCCAGGTCAAATTGAAGGAAACGCCACAACCAGCTCACGTACTGCTCTGCGAGCGAGCGGTCGAGGCCAAATTGATGTTGGATCAACTGGCGCAGGCCGGGCCCTCCGCCGATAAAGAAGGCGCTGAAGTCGTAGGGCAACGCGTGAATGAGGGCGAAGAGCAGCGACTGGAACAGCAGCAGGGCCACCAACCCGCGCACGACCCGTCGAAGGATGAATTCTGTCATAAAACTCCCTCTGTATTTAGCAGGTTTCCATACCTGCCCGGTGGGTAAGAACCCCGCCGACCCTCGGTTACCATGACTTTGCAGGGGCTCCGCCCCTGCACCCCGCCGGGGAAACGGGTAAACCTGCGGTTTGCCTTCCGGTTCCCCCGGACCCCTTCCGCAAATGGGCCTGGGTCAACGCCTAAGGCGGCCTTCACCCTCCCGCAGGTTTGGAACCTGC
>JAFGOJ010000503.1 GCA_016926575.1 Anaerolineae bacterium
AGAGCTTGAAGAACCCGCGCATCTTCTTGGCGATGTAATCCGCGAGCGGCCAACGGCGAAAGCCGTTTTCGTCGGACTGCCAGAGCGCCGCGCCGCAGCGCACTTTCCGGTAGTCCTCCGCTTCCGCGTCCCACTCCAGGATCGTGTTTGGGCACTTGCTGGGCCGCTTGCCCAGCGCGTCGGCGTCCTTGATCGCCTTGCCGTCGACCACCGGCTGCCCGCAGGACGGGCAGATGGGGACGGTGTGGGCTTTTTCCAGCGCCGCCGTCCGCGCTGCCCGCATCCGCTCCTGCAGCCCCTCTAGGGCCTCGGCGGACACAGACGGGTCGCGGGCGGCCTGAAGGTACGCTGCACGCGCTTCCTTGTAGGCGGCGACCGCTCCGGCGAACCGCTTCCGTGCTCCCTCGTGTTCTGCTCCTGGCAGCGCCCGCAGGGTCTGTGAGGCGGCCTTCCAGCCTGGCCCCAGCTTGATGCGCGAGCGGCTCATGATGACGATGGTTCTGTCACCGGGCCGGTGATCGCGCCGGACCGCCTCCAGTTCGGTGATGTTCTCGACGATGACGGGCTGCGCGCCGGGGATGACGTCGATTGCTTCCCGCTCCCACTTGTCAACCAGGTGGGGCGGGCAGACGACCAGGGCCGGGTAGGCCCCCATCACCTCTAACGTCCCGAGGGCGGTCGTCGTTTTCCCCCACCCCATTTCGCAGACCAGGTGGGCGATGCCATACCGGCGGATCGAACGGGTCGCAGCGATGGCCGTCTCCTTCTGGTTGGGTAGCAACCCGGCCTCATCGCGGCCCGGCAGGTAACGATCGGGACTGAGGCGGGCCAGGATGGCCTCCTCCTCGGGCGTCGCGCTGTCGCCGTAGGGCTGCAGGCGGTCCTTCATCACCTCGGCCAGCCGGTCGGCGTTGGCCTGCAAGAACTGGGTCACCGCCGTGGGGTCGGAGAGGTACTCCAGCCCATCCGGCGTGACGCGGACGATGTGGTTGTGGTAGCGGTCCTTGTAGCGCGTCTCGGTGACCGGGTTCCCTTTCGTGTCGCTCGTCTCGGTCGTCTCCACCATCTCGCGGGTCTTGACCGCCCGGCCTTTGAGCACTTCGCCCGGAAAGGCCATCGTGCCCATCACGCCGGAGGCCAGGGCCTGGGCGATGTGGCCGCGCTTGGGCGGCACCAGCGGCTCCAGGACTACGTCCTCCTGCGGGCCGTAGAGATCGTTCAGCGCCAGAGACAGCGCCGGGGCCGCGTCGGCCTCGACCTTTGCCGCCACCTCGTCTTTCGACCAGGCGGAGCGGTAGAGCGAGGCGCGCACCCGCGTCGTGGGGACGGTCATCGTGTATTCGGCGTGCTCGAGGGACGGCAGCTTTGCGCGGATCATCTCCGCTGCCTGGTTGCCCCACGCGTACCGGGACAATTCCTGCAGCACGCCCCCCGGATAGGCACGGCGATCTCGGACGCCCCGCCGCTTGCCAAAGATGACCATCTGCTTGAATCGCTCGAACAGGTCATCGGGGAAGCGGTAGGCCTCGATCTCGTCGTACCACTCGAAAAGGGTCTGCAGCCCCCGCCACTCCAGCGCGGCAGGGGGGACGATGTAGGCCAGGAGGCCCCCCGTCTCCAGCGCCGGCGTCGCCTGCTTCAGAAACCACGTCTCCATCCGGGTGTAGCTGTCGGCGGAAGAAAAATCGTATGGTGGGTTTAGGACCAAGACGGAGGCGACCCCCCAGCGGTTCGGCTTCCAGGCCGCCGCCTCGAACGGACAGGCGACGACGTGGGTGAGCCGCGTGGCGGCCTCGGCGGCGCGGCGCTCGTTGATCTCGACCCCCCAGGTCTCGACGGTCAGGCCGTCGGGCACCCGTGGGGCCAGTATCTCGGCGATGCGGGCCAGGGCCAATCCTTCTCCCGCGCAGGGGTCGAACAGGCGCAGGACGGGCTTGTCCTTCTGGACGTGTACCTGGATCATGTCGGCGATCATTTCCGCGACCGCCAGCGGTGTGGGATAGTATTCCCCTTTTTCTTGGGCAGCTAGACGTGCCATTTTCGTGTCCTCCATCGTGTGATGGGGGACACGGCGACCGCACCCCGGAGGGCGCGGTCAGACCGTGCCCCCGGGTGTCGCCGCCTGGCTCGGCGGCTGCTTATCGTGTATTCAGTTGTCTACTCGTCATCGTGCCGGCGGATGCGCCGGCCGCCCGCGACCCACAGCTTGTAAAAGTCGCGGCGGCCTTCGCGGTCGAGCTGCTGACGGATGCGCTCGCGCGCTTCCCGCTCGCTCTCCGCGCCGACGGTGACGATTGGGTGCCCTTTCTTGTCCAGGGCGGTGTACCGGTTCATCGTGTTTTACCTCCATATCGTGATCGTGTACGTGGGCGGTCGAGCCGCCAGGCCGGGACCGTGCGGGCGATGCCCCTCCAGCCCAAGGGCCAGAGTTCGACCAGGCCGCGCTGAACACGGACGACCGTCCAGCGCCGCACCTTGTGGCCCTGCAGCGGGTCGCGCCAGGCGACGACCTTGCCCACCCAGATCGTGTTGTCGTTCATCGTGTGCCTCTCAGGGGATACCAGCGGGTGGCATAGTCCCATCCCCGGTGATTCCGGCGGTCGGGGATGACGGCCCCTTGCTCACCGCGAACCATCGTCGCCTGCTCCAACGTCGCCAGCAGGCTGCGCAGGAGCCGCAGTTGCATGCGGGGGCAAGGGCCGTGAAGCTGGTGCGCACCCTCGTCGAAACCGGGCAGCAGGGGCGGCTTGCGCGCCGCACGCGCCCGCTTACGCGGGTTGGCGTACTCGGTGCAGAGACCGCACCAGATGACGCTCTCCTCCGTTTCCGGCAGTCCGTTCATCGCCCGGCACAGCGCTGCCGTCCAGATGCCCGGCTCGTCCTCGACGCAGGAAAGCGCCCACGCCAGCAGTTCCTCGCGGATATACGCCGGCAGCATCGCGCACCTCCTACGCCAGCACATTGCCAGCCAGCACCAGCGTCGCCCACTCGTCCATCGTCGCTGCTTCGGGCATCCGTCCCCGGCCGTGCTCGCGGCATAGCTGGGATAGCGCCTTGGTGCGGGCAAAGTGGGCTGGCTTGGTCCACTTCTCCACCGGCAGCCGGTTGACCACCGAGGCGAAGCGGGTAGCGCAACCACCCGCCCGCAGCGTGTCCACCAGGTAGTTGACGGCGCGGGTGTATCCCCCGCCTGGCACGCAGATCCAGACCGTATCGAACGGTTGGAAAGTGCGCCGCGCCCCAAAGAGGACGTGGTAGTAGAGCCAGTCGTGAGACATCTCAGCGGCCATGAGCGTGTCGTAGCGCCAGATCGGGACACGGGCGTCGAACAGCCCGTAGCGCCCGGAGAGCGCAAAGACACGGATGGCCGGGTTCCAGCGCCGGACGGTCCGCCAATGGGGGCCGTCGTAGACCAGAACAGCCGGGGCCTTGGGGTTGGCCGTGTCGTCGTGGGTCGCCAGTACCTCGCCAAGCTGGAAACAGATCGGCTCCGTCGCGTGAGGCAGGGTGAGCGGGTCACGTTTGGCCTGCGAACAGGCCAGGATCAGTGCGTCCATCGTGTCACCTCCGTATCGTGTAATTGATCGTGCGTACCGGTCATTGCTGATGCCCGGCAGTAAGAGGAGAAGTCCAAAAGACTTCTCCTCTCAGTGCCTCGAAAAGAGAGCACCAACAGGGGCGTAAGAGCCCCTTCCTGTCCCGAGGGATGTGTGCGGTTGTGTGCAGGTTCGAGAATGGTCAAGATGTGGATCGTGTGAGCCGGGTAGAGACGATAGTCTCGACAACCGGCTGGCGTGGGAGGGACAGGCGACCCCCAGGGAGGGGTCAAACAACAGGCCGAAAAGCCTGGAAGGATGGTGGCCGCGCCAGTCGCACCACCGTATCGTGTGCGGGCCGAAAAGCCCGCTGCGCGGGGTAAGGAGGAGAAGAAAACCCCGCAAACCTCAAGCGCGTTTAAGCCATCGTGCTTGTGGCGGCTGTGCTGTGTGTACCGCCGGATCGTATCGTGTGGCGGGCGCGTGGCGCATCCCCAAGGCGAGTGGGCCTGGGGATCGCTGACAACACCCTACGTCAAAGCGCATCGTGTGGGAGCCGCGAGTGCCAGGGCGCGGGCGAAAGCCTCGGAACCGGGGACAAACGCCGCCGGGGAGAGGGTCGCGCCGCAGGCCCGGCACTGCTGGATCACCGGCACGGTGATCCCCAGCTCGGGCGGCATCCCGTCGCACAGCGGGACCGGGGCGGAAAAGACCTCGGTGCTGCCGCAGTAGGGGCAGACCTGCTCGTTCATCGTGTTACGGCGTTGGCGTGACCAGGCCGCCAACCTCAGCGACCCAGCACAGCCCAGCGTCGATCTCGCCCGCCGCGCAACCCGCTTCCAGTTGGTGCGTCACCACCGGCTTGACCAGCGGGCCAAGCGCCAGGGCGACGAGAACCAGGAAGGCGAGAACGGCGGCGGCGGAAAAGTGCATGTTGCGTGCAATCGTGTTCATCGTGTAACCTCCGTATCGTGTGATCGGGAGGTGCTGCTGACCCATCAGGGTGCAACAGCACCCCAACGGGCCAATATCGTGTGGTTATGCGTCCGGGATCAGGAGCCGTCCCTCCTTCACCGCCCGGTCGATCACGGCGTCCCATCCGGTGGTAGTGACGGCAAAGGCATAGTCCACGCCCTCGCTGTCCAACCGCTCGACGAGACCGCTCGCGCGGCCCAGGTCGTAGAGGGGCTTTGCCCATCCCGGCAGCGTCGGCCAGACAGTCCAGCGGCCCAGCGCGCCGATGAAGGCGTCGTCGGCGGGCAGCGGAACCTCCCAGCCGTAGACAACGACCGACAGGTCGTTCTCCGAAGGCTGCGGGACGACGTCCCGTATGCACGGGATGATATGCCAGCGGCAGAGAAGCGGTTCTTGCTCTAGCACGGTGCGCAGGGTAGAGATCTCCATCTCCCGCGGCACCCGCATCTGCCGCCAACTGGTGTCCAGCTTGACCTTCTTGTGCTGGATCAGCGTCGCCCACACCGCCTTGACCGCCGCGTCCGCGCCGATCAGGTCGACGGCCAGCAGGTCGTTTCCCGAGTAGACGGCATAGGTGTAGCGGCAGCTCATCCCGTCGCCATTGGTGATCTGGTTCAGTTTCATCGTGTATCCTCCTCATCGTGTTATATGCGCCCATCGTCGCGGAGCCGGTGGTACTGGAAGTCACCCCATTCCAGGCGCTCGCACTCGGCGCACCGACTCTCATAGTCGGGGTGGTCGCGGGTGGGAAGACCGTGCTCGCAGAAGGCCAGGCCGTAGCAGCCCTCGACCGACCCGGCCCGATGGGGCCAGGGTGCGGCCTCACAGTAGCAGGTCGCCTCGGGCTGGCGGCGGCCTTGGCGCGAGTGCTTTCGCACCAGCGGCGTGAGCCAGCGGATCGTGTGTAGCGCGCTCATCGCGCCGCTCCTCACGCGCCTTCGAAGCCGAGGCCGCGTTCGCGCAAGGACACCCAGCGGGCCACGCTGCCCAGGACGACGTGATCCACTACCTCGCATCCCAGCAGCTTGCCCGCCGCGACCAGGTCGCGCGTCACCGCGACGTCCTCGGGACTTGGCGAGGGGTCGCCGCTGGGGTGGTTGTGGCCGACGATGAGGGCGGACACGTTGCGCCGCACTGCCTCGCGGAAGACTTCCCCCACTCTAACCTGGGACTGGTTGAGAGTGCCCCGGTAGAGGCACATCGCGTCCAGTACCCGGTGGCGCGTGTCCATCAGGATCACCCAGAACTCTTCCTGCTCCGGCTTTGGGTCCATCCGGCCCAGCAACAACATTGCCGCGTCGGTAGGGTTGCGGATCTCGGGACGTTCCTCGGATTGCTCCAGCACCAGCCGCCGGCCCCACTCGGCGGCAGCCTTGAGGGCCGCCGCCCGGGACGGTCCTACACCGTCGACCTGGGCCAGCTCTTGCGGGCCAGCCTGGGCGAGATCGGTGAGGGAGTCGTAGCGGGCCAGGAGGGTTTGGGCGATGACCAGTTGTTGGTCGCCGCCGATGATGGCGGCGATCAGCTCGGTCGCCGAGAGGGCGGGCGGTCCGACCCGGTGCAGCCGGTAGACCGGCCGCTCGCGCAGGGGCAGATCGCGCAAACGCAGGGGATGGTAGGGGGAGATGTGTGGGGTTGCGAGGAACGTGGTTTGCACTTGTTCCCGCACCGAGGTATCCGGTGCGAGGGGTAAGGGGTAAACGTACATCGTGTCACCTCCAAAATCGTGTGATAGTGGAGGTGCGACCACACCCTTTGAGGGGTGCTGTCGCACCCCCAGGGTTCGGGTCATCGTGTCACTAGATCCACCAGCCGGGGTCGATCTGCGTGTAGACGACGTGGGCGTCGTCTGATTGGAAAAAGTCCAGCACCGCCCGGCTCAGCTCCTCGCCGGTGGCGTACGCCATCAGGTCGAATGACCCGGCCAGGTGCCAGCCGCTCCCCGGTGTTCCGGGGCGGCGGTCGGAGTCCAGGTCGGACAAGCGCACCCAGGCGTTGGCCACCATCCCGTTGTAGTGCCTGGGGAAGTAGATCGAGTAGCGGTACATACTTCGGGGCAGGCTGAATTTCATCCAGACCGAGTGGGGCGTACTTCTCGAAACCCGCCCCGCCAGGTCACTGACGCGCGGGTCGGCCTGCAGGAAGCGGGTCAGCCCGACGATCAGGTTGCCCCGGTGGGCTTTCCGGACCTCGCCCTCCAGGCGCTCCCGCGCTTCAGGGGGCGCATCCGGCAGGCTTGCCAGGTGCCGCCACACCGTCAGCGCTGGCGCGTCGAGGGTCTCCAAAAGCTCTTGTTCGGTCATCGTGCTCACCTCCTCATAGAGTTGGGGAGGCGCGACCGCGCCCGTTGCGGGGGGCGCAGATCGCACCCCCGCAGGGTTCGGGTCATCGTGTGCGGCTACCAGTCGTCGATGTCGCAGGCGTCGTCGAGGCCAGGCGGGTAGTCGTCGACGTAGCTGTTCTCGTACTGCTCCTCGAAGGGAGAGTCCCTTTCGTCGTCGGGGTAGCCGTGGCGGTCCTCGTAGGCCGCTTCGAGCCAGGCGTCCGGCAGTTCCTCGTCGGGTTGTCGGTCCAGCTCCGCGGCGCACCCAAGGCAGCGTGGGCCAGAGATCGCGCAGTAGAAGCAGAGGACAGCGCCGCAGCCGCCTGCACACGGGGTTCGCACCTCGTCGGGCGAGATGCTTGCCCCGCACACGGCGCACCGCGGGCAGAGGACGGTGGCCTCGGCGTTAGCCGGGTCGATCCAAACCTCGCCGATCATCAGCCGGTAGGCGGTCTCGGCGTCGAGCCGCTTCCAGACCGGGCGGCTGGGAACCAGTCTCCCGGTTCCGTCCATTTCCCAGCTGAAGGACACCAGATCGTACGTTTCGTCGAAAGTCGAGTCGTCTTCCAGCCCTGGCGGATGACGGTTCGGGTAGTGCTCGATCCAGACTGTTGCTGCAGGGTCGAGCTCGTCCATCATCGCCACTTGCGCCGCGATCTGCTCGACGGCGTTCGTCACCGAGATACCGGGGTTGTCCCCCGGCTCGGTCAGGACGACCACCGTGCCGTGCGGGTGGGTGTGGATGCCGACGTGGCAGGCAGCCAGCGTCGCGCCCCGATGGGGGCGGTGATACAGCGTGTAGACTCTCATCGTGTCATACCTCCTCGTGGTATTTGATCGTGTGATTGGGATGAGAGGAGAGCGCAAACCAGCACTCTCCTCTCGATCAGGTCGAAAGAGCCTGATAGTCGGGGCGGAATCGCCCCAAATGTCCGTAGGGTGGGGGGGGTGGCGAGTCTAGGAAGTCGCTGCCTGCTTGCAGTGAGCCAGGACAGCAGCGGCGGCCTTGCGGCCCTGTTCCCACTTCCAGTTCTCGGCCAGCCACTCCAGGTAGTCGGCGTCCTCTGCGGCGATCTGCCGCAGCGTCTTGCCAGCGTGTTTGCCGAACTTGACCTCGACGGCACCGGCATCGCTGCCGGTGCCCCCGTTGCCGGAGGCCGGGCGATGGCCGTTGCCGCCGTTGCCGACGGTCTGGTGGGAGCGCTGGCCCAGGTAGACGGATTCCTGGAAGCCGAGATTGCTCACGGCGTTCCCGATCGCGTTGGTCAGCGCGCCCTTGAGGGCGAAGGCGGCGGTGGTGTTCTCGCTGCCGCCCGTGGCCGGGATCTCGCAGGTGATGGTCATCCCGTCGAGACCGTCATTCACCAACCGGTACCAAAAGACCAGGCCGGTGACGGTCGCTTCGTAGCGCGTCTTGGACGCGCCCTTGGACGTGGTGAACTCGAACACCCGCTGCGCCACCGTTTCCGGGTCGTAGCGGTAGCCCCAGCCAACCCCGCACAAGCCAAAGACCTCCGTCAGCACCCGCCGCATTTGGGCAGGGTCGATGTCGGTCAGATAGCTGGCGCTGGGCACCTGCTTGTAGGCGTCGGCGGGCAGCTCCTCGTCGAGCCTGGCCTGCAGTTCGTCGATGGAATAGCCCATCATCGTCTTGTAGCCGTTCATCGTGTATCCTCCTCGTGTGAGAGGAGGGTGCGGCGCACCCCGAGGGGCGCAACCGCGCCCCTCCAAGGTGTACCGGTGTACCACCGCGAGCGGGCCTTTCCGTGCCCTGCGGCTGGTACGGGTGAAAACATCGTGTCTGGATTTGTCGGCGGAAAGCCCACAGGACTTTCCGGTTGGGTGCCCATACGGGCTATTCAGTTGTGTGTTGCAGGGTCAGGCTAGAACGGGATCTCGTCCCCTTCCTGCGGGGCATTGGCGGCGGCGTTGCCGTTGCCGCCGTTGCCGCCGCCGAGGAAGCGGACCGTCTGCGCCGTCACCTCGAACGACGCTCCGGTGGAGCCGTCGTTGCGGGTGAAGGTGCGCGGGTTCCCGCTCTCGTCCGGGCGCAAGCGCCCCTCGACCAGCACCGCCCGTCCCTTGCTCAGGTAGCGGTAGCAGCTCTCGGCCTGCGCGCCAAAGACCGCGACGCGGAACCAGACCGTCTCTTCCTGCTGCTCCCCGTTCTGGCCAGTCCACTTGCGCGAGCTG
>JAFGOJ010000504.1 GCA_016926575.1 Anaerolineae bacterium
ATCAGGGCACACGATTCCTCGAACGGCTTGACGGTGGTACACGCCTGGTGAAAGGCCCTATCGGCAACGAGGTTGATCATCACGCCGAGAGCCAGTGGAACGATGCCCAGCAGATTCCACAACGGCGGAATGACCGTCACGACCGGCAGCAGGAAATGAAGCGCAACCATAACAACGATGGCAATCAACAACCACGTCGTGGGCATCATCTTTTTGACGTTCATTACACATCCTTTGCTTGATAATCAGTTCATACGATGGTCAGCCCCGACAGGTCTCCACGACCTGTCGGGGCTTCTCCTGAATACTCTACGGCGTCACCTCAAGCGAAGCAATCATCGCATCGAGCAGCGCCAGGTCGGGCGTGAACTCGGCCGCGCCGTACCCGGCCAGTTGCAGGGCCATGTCGTTGGCGTAGGTTTCGTAGGTGTTGGCGAAGGCATCGGCGTCACCCCCGGGGATCTGTGAGCTGTCGGCCGGCAGGGCGGGATGCGAGACCGGCAAGATCGCCGTCACGTAGTATTGCCCGTCGTCGGTCAGACCCTGGAACGTGTAGAACAGGTCGGTGTTGTTGACCGGCGCGTAGTACTGCGCGTACTCGGTCAAGAAGCGGATCCCCTGCCCGCCCTGGAAGTCGACGAAAGCGACCTGGGTGTGCAAGAGCTGCGCGGCGTTGAACAGCGGCAGGAAGGGGATTGTGCTGCCCTCGAAACCGCCGCCGGCCGCAGGCAGTTGGCCGCCGTCCAGCAGGCTGCGCAGGGCCGCGACTGTGTCTGCTGCGCGCTCACTGCTGGCCGCGAACGTGCTCACGGGGTAGATGCGGATGCGCGGCTCGTGAAACGCGTTGGGCAGCGCGTAGCCGTTGAAAGAGAAAGCGACGTGCTCCGGGATGACGTCATCCATGTATTCCTCGGCCGGAATCGTCTCGCCGACGGCACCCGCGGCCATCGATCCGCTGTAGGAAAAGCGCACCCCCTCGTAGGCCGCTTCCTGGTCCAATTCGACAGCCGGCGGGACCGCTTCACCGCTCAGGGAATCGCCCGGCGCGCACTCGCCACGGAAGAAGGCCCACTCCTCGCACTCGCTGCCGTCGGCAAAGACGCACACGCCATACTGCCCGCCGCTTGCATCGGTGCGAATCTCAAGCGTGCCGCCCTGCTCCTCGCAGTAGACCGAGGCCGGGTTCGGCATACTGGCGCCGCCGCCCGCCGTCTCGCTCACGTTGCCCTGCGCGTCGACCTCGCCATTCCAATTCAGGCCCCTGGCGGCGTTGACGATGTCGACCTGATAGATAGTCGCCTCGGGAGCAACGATGGGGTACGTGACGGTGACCATCCACTCGCCGGCCGTGTAGAGAATGGTGGACCTGCCCACAAGACCCTCCGGTGTGAGATCCTCCTCGCTCCATTCCAGATCAGACAGCGGCGTGCTCTCCGTCCAGACCGCGGCCAGCGCCGCGTCGCGGGCAAAGGCCGGGCCGAGCGCGGGTTCTTCCATAGGTTCTTCCGTAGGCTCTTCCGTAGGCGGCTCAGTGGGCGAGACGGTCGCCGGTCCGCAGCCGCTGGCGACCAGGAGCATCACCAGAATGACCCATACAGCCATCACACTTTTTACGTTCATTTTATCCTCCTCATATCGTCAATTATCTCCAGCAACCGCTCTGGAGGTTCCAACTTACTCAGAAAACCGTCGGCACCGGCTTCCAGTGCCGCCTGCCGCTTGCCCGGCTTCCCGCTGAGCGCAATCACCATCAGGTGCGGGCAGAAACGGCGCACCATCGCCCTCGACTCTGCCGTCATCCCGGGCAGGTCCCAGTCCAACAATACCACGTCCGGGCAGTTGGCCTGCGCCTCGATCATCAACCCCTCGGCATCTGCGGTCTCGCCCACAATCTCCAACCCGTCGAGCTCCTGCAGCAACGCACGTAATGCAAACCGCACCCTGGGCCGTCTTTCCGCGATCAGAACCCGCAGTCTACTCACCCGTGTACCTCAAGATTCTCTCACTCTTCGTGCTGGTTTTCGGACAATCTCACACAACTCCTGCATCTTTTTCTTTGTGTCCTTTGTACTCTTTGTGGTTGATGGCTTTTTTCAGTAGAGTCAGTGTTAGTATAAAACAAACACTCCCCGGGCGCATCGGTCACCTGGGGAGTTTATGGCCTAGGCCATGTGGGGGAGAAGATAGCCCTATTCGTTCGCCAGGCCGCACTCGACGGCCAGCGCGATCGCCTCCCCCCGGCCGGCTACCCCCAGCTTGGACAGGATGTTGCTGACGTGAGTTTTGACCGTCGCCGGGCTGACGAACAAGCGCGTGGCGATTTCTGGGTTGCTCAGTCCCTTGGACAGCAGAACCAGTACCTCGCGCTCGCGCGGCGTCAGCTCCACGCCGGGCAATCCCTTCGGCGTGTCCGGTTCGATCAGGGCCCGGACTGCCTCTGGAGCGAGCACCGAGCGCCCGGCACAGGCGTCACGGATCGCCGCGCTGAGGTCTTCACCGGAGATGTTCTTGAGCAGATAGCTGGTGGCCCCGGCGCGCAGCGCCTGCTGCACCAACTCCTTCTCGCCGAAGCTGGTCAGCGCCACCACCTGCACCTGCGGCCAGCGCTGGCGAATGACGCGCGTCGCTTCCACCCCGCCCAGCCCCGGCATCACCAGGTCCATCAGCACCACATCCGGTGCGTGCGCTGCGCAGGCTTCGATGGCCTCCTCACCATCCCTGGCCTCGCCGACCAGCAGCAGGCCGGCGTCGTTCTGCAGGTAGGTCATCAGCCCGTGGCGCACCATACCGTGGTCGTCGACAATCAACACTCGAATCCGCTCTGTTTCCGTCATCCCTTCTCCTCCGCGGCCCACACCAGCCGCACCTGTGTCCCCTGCCCTTGGCCGCTCTCGACGGCCAGCAGCGCGCCGATGGCCTGTGCCCGCTCGCGCATAATGCCCAGCCCCAGTCCATCCGCCGGCGCTTGTTCGAGGTCGAAGCCACGCCCGTCGTCGCACACGACCAGCTCGACGCCAGTTCCCTGCACCCGGCGCAGGCTGACCTCGGCCCGGCTGGCCCGCGAGTGCTTGACCACATTGTTCAGCGCCTCTTGCGCCGTGCGGTAAAAGGCCACGTGCACCTCGGGCGGCAGCGGACCGACGTCCTCGACTGCCACGGTCACCGGCAGTCCCTCCCGTCCGGCAATCGCGTCGGCCAGTTGGCGCAGCAGGTCGGTCAGCCGCGCCTCGACCAGCGCCGCCGGCCGCAGCTCCAGAAGCAGCGTGCGCATCTCGGCCAGCGCGCTACAATTCAATTGACGCAGTCTGTCCAATAACGCCATCCCTTCGTGTACGTCGCGGTGCCACGACGCCGGCAGCGCCTCGGCGATCAGGCTGGCTGAAAAGAGCGTCTGGGTGACGGCGTCGTGCAGTTCCCGCGCCAGCCGCTGCCGTTCCTCCAACACCGCGGCCTGTTGGGCCTGCGCGTAGAGACGCGCGTTTTGGATCGCCACGGCGGCCTGGTCGGCCAGCGACTGCATCGTCACCAGATCGCTCTCATCGAAATCGTTCAAGCGATCGCTCTGCACGTCCAACACGCCGATAATCTCCCCCTTGGCGCGAATCGGCACGAGCAGCTCCGAGCACGTCAGGCTGCCTTCCATCCACACGTAGCGCGGGTCGCAACTGACGTCGGGCACAATCAACGGTTCGCCACTACCGGCCACCCAACCGGTCAGCCCTTCCTGGCCCACCTTGAGCTGCGAGGGGTGGAAATCGAACGCCGGATTGTGCCATAGCCCGCCGGCGCCAAATCGATAGACCACCGTGTCGCCTTCGAGCAGCCCAATGGCGACGTGGTAGTACCGAAACGCCTCGCGGATCAGCCGCACGAGCTGTACAAGCGCCTCGTCGATGTCCAGCATCGAGGTGATCTGCCGCCCCACTTCGGTGATGACGCGAAACTGTTCCGCCCGCCGTTGCTCGGCGTCGAAAAGCCGCACGTTCTCGATGGCCGTCGCTGCCTGGTTGGCAAATGCGACCAGCAGGTCCATGTCGCTCTGAACGAACTCTCCCTTCCGCTCCTGTTGACCCACGAGGACGAGGGTGCCTAGCACGCGCTCTTTGACGGTCAGTGGGGCCACTGCAGCGCTCTGGATGTGCTCTTCGACCAGCCAAGAGAGGACTGCACGGTCCACGCGGGTGTCACTCAAGAGATGGTTAACGATGATGGGCTGGTTATGCGTGCTGACCCAGCCGGAGAGGCTTCCCTCCAAAGGATGGCGACCGCTGAATCGAAGCGGAATCAAGCCGGTTGTGGCGACGACTTCATCTTCCCGCGTATTCCAGTCGACCAGATTGATGATGCCGCCGTCAGCGTGCAGCAAGGTCGTGGCCTGCTGAATGATGAGGTTCAGCAGCCGGTCCAGCTCGAGGGTGCTGGCCACGGCCCTGGCAGTCTCTTGCAGCGCGGTGAGTTGGGCGATCCGGCGGCGGGTGTCGTCGTGGAGCCAGGCGCTCTCGATGGCAGCTCCAAGCTGGTGGCCGATCGATTCCAGCAGTTGAACATCCCTGGCGCTGAAGCGGCGATGCTCGCGGGTCATGACGAACAGCGTCCCTCGCACCTGGTCGCGCGACGTCAGGGGAATCACAGCCAGGGAGTGGAAGCCCTCTTCCCGCACGACCGTCCGCGTCAGACGTGAATCGCGAGACACGTCGCCGATCACCAATGCCTGACCGCTCTGGGTGACAAGCCCGGAAAAGCCCTCACCCGGTTGCAGCCTGTCGATATCGCCGGCGAACTTGGCACCCAGGCCGCAATGCGCGCCAAGTTTCAATACCCCGTCACGCTGATCCAGCAGATAGATTCCACCGGCTTCGAACGCCATCAGTGTCAGTGTCGCCTCCAGCGCGCCAACCAGAACCTCATCCAGTTCCGGCGAGCGCCCGACGACCGCCGCCACGGCATTCAACACCGCCAGCTCCTCCGTCCGCTCGGCCAACTGGCGCGCCAGTTCGCGCTGCCGCGCCACGCCGCGCCGGGCCCACAGCCAGCAACCGAGCACTGCGCCTATCGGCGTCAGCAAAACGATCAGCCACACAGGGGTATCCATAGGGTATATGGTAGCATATCCTGACCCGTCGCGCAATCGAGGTGGGAGCATTCGCTCCCTGGGGCAGTCAATGATTTTTTAGCCACGAATCGACACGCATTCACACGAATCTTTGGCCTTTTTCGTGTCAATTCGATCGTTCTATTGTCCTCACGTTGCTTTTCTGATATACTGATGACTTCCCTCTAG
>JAFGOJ010000101.1 GCA_016926575.1 Anaerolineae bacterium
GGGCGGAGCCCCTGCAAAGTCCTGGTAACCGATAGTCGGCGGGTAAGAAACCCGCCCTACATCGAGACGGTCTATTTTCGGAATAGTAGCAAGGAGGAAGCAATGTCCCAAAACGAGATGGTCGTTGTAGCAACGTACGGCAACGAGCTGTACGCCGAGATCGCCTGGGGAGTGCTCGACGCCGAGGGCATCGAAGCGTTCATCGCCAAGGACGACGCAGGGGCGATGATCCCGTCGCTGCAGCAGACCGGCGGCGTGCGGATTCTGGTCGCAGCGGAGGACGCGGACAGGGCCCTCGAAATCCTCGAATCGGATATAGATGTCGAAGACGAATATGACGATTATGATTACGAGGACGAAGACGAATACGAGGACGAGGACGATGTTTAAGCGCGCACGCAAGCTGGTCAGACGGTTGATCGTGTTGGAGCTGCTGAGCGCGCTGGCGGTTCTGATCTGGTGGTGGTGGCAGCAATCCGAGGAGGAAAGTGCCGCCGAGGCCGTCGGCAGCACAGAAGCGCCCCCCACCCCGCCCGCGCCGCCCGACGACCTGAGGCGCATCGAGGGCATCGGCCCCAAGATCGCGGGCGCGCTCCAGGCCGCGGGCGTGCAAACGTTCGCCCAGGTCGCCGCGTCAGGCGTGGACGAACTGGAGCGGATCGTCAAAGCGGCCGGCGTGCGCATCGCCTACCCGCAAACCTGGCCCGAACAGGCACAGTTGGCCGCCGTGGGGGACTGGGACGGCCTGGCTGCGCTCCAGGGGCAACTCAAAGGCGGCCGGCGGGTAGCCTGACCTATCTCCGGCGCGAGCGGAGCAGCACGAGCAGCACCAACGCGAGCGCCACGCCGCCCGCAACCAGCCCCAGATTCGACCGGACGGCCGCGAGTGGCTGCGTCACCGGCGTGGCGGGCGGAACGGGGAGTTGCGTCGGCGGGAGCGTGGGCGCCGGTGTCGAAGTTGGGCACGGCGTCGCCGCGTCCGTCGCCGTGGGCAGCGGCGTGGGCGGCAGCGTAGCGGTGGGGAGCGGCGTCTCCGTAGGGAGGGGGGCGGGCGTCTCGGTCGGCGCGGGTTCGGCAGTCGCCGTCGGCGTCACCACTGCGGTCGCCACCACCGCAACCTCCGCCGCAGCCGAGGCCTGGGTCGGGTTGACGATAATCGGCGCGCCGGGCACGCCCGGCGGGAGCGGTTCACTGGCCCGGTAGAGGTCGCCCAGTTCGCGGGTCAGGCTGAGATAGACATCCCCATACGCCGCGCTCGGCTCGATGTACGACCCTTCGGGCCACTCGTTGAAACTGGTGATCACCACCCAATCCGCCCCGCTCTGAATCGCCCCTTCCCAACAGTTGCGGTAGTACGCCCCATCGGCGCGGTCGCGGACGAAGGCGTCGGCCCGCCCGGTGACCAGGTCGTTGTAACCGGGCATCACCGTCGCCACCCACACCTTGACCGAGCCGTGCTCAGCGTTCCAATCGTCGACGCGCTCGCCCCAGCGGCGCAGCACCGCCCCCGGGTCGGGGTCCCAGGCCACGCTGTAGAGATGCGTGCCGTCGAACGGCCCCAGGTAGCTCAGATCGACCCCCTCCATGATCCACATCGTCTGGTGCTGCGGGTCCAACTGTTGGCGCACGGCGTACCACCACTCGACCGGGAAGCGATTCTGCCTCCAGAAGAAGACCACCGGGCGGCCGCCTACGCGCAGGTAGGCCGGGTGCAGCGCGTGGACAGTGAGCAGGTACTCCAGCGCGGCGACCACATCGTCTTCGGTTTGGAAAAACGGGCCGATCGTTTCGAAATCGACGGCGGCCTCGAAGCCGCGCTGGGCGGCAATATCCAACAAGAGCGCGAAGTTCGTCTCGGTTTGGTTGTTCTCGACCTGCGGGCCATACCACGACTGGACGAAGGCATCGATGCCGGCCTGCTGCGCCTGGCGCACGTGGCGCTCGATGGCGGCGGGGTCGCTGGAGGCATACCGTTCCAGCGGCTGGTCGGGCAGGCCCATATCCCAGGTACTCCAGTCGAACCAGGCGTAGTAGAAGGCCAGCACCAGGCGCTCGCCGAAGGCATCGGCAGGAGCAGGGCGGCTGAAGATCGCTCCGAAGAGCACGAGGAGGAGCAGACAGACGCGGCGGCGGTTCATGAGAGCGCCTCGCCGGGCGCGGCTTGCCGTTGCTCGCGCCGCCAATGACGCCAGTGCATCAACGCCAGCACACGCGGCGCGACGCGCGTGTAGAGCGCGTGCCCCAGCCGCGAGGCCGGGTAGTCATACGCCCCGATATGCTCGACGAACGCCGCGCCGAAGCCTTCCTTGAAACGGTAGACGCCCCACAGCGGGTCGGATTCGTCCAGCGTATCGGGCGCGCCCCACATATCGTAGACCGCGCACCCCTGCGCCTGCGCCCAGCGGATCGCTTCCCATTGCAGGCGGTGGTTCGGCATCAGGTCGCGGTGAGTCGAGCGCGACGCGCCGTACATATACCACGCCGTGCGCCCGAAGCGGAACAGCAGGATCATCGCCAGCGGTTCGCCGTCGAACTCGGCGATGAAGGGCTGGGCCAGCCCTGCCGCGATGAACGCGCCCCAGGCGTCGCGGTAATACGCCTCGGTGCGAATGACGAACCGGTCGCGCCGGCCGGTTTCGCGGTACAAGTCGTAGAGCAGGGGCAGATCGTCCAGCCCGCCCCGGCGCACCGTCACCCCGCGCCGGTCAGCCAGGCGGATGTTGTAGCGCCACTTCGGCTTCATCCCGGCGAGCAGGTCGTCCGGGCCGGGTGTCAAGTCAAGCGTCAGTGTGTTGCGGAACTGGATTTGCTGCGCGGAGGGGAGCCAGCCACGGCGCTTCAGGCAGGCCACGGCGGCAGCGCCTGCCGGCGAGTCGGCAGGCACGTCGGGGTCGATCTTGATCTGGAGCGCGTGCCGCTCGCGGGCCAACCGTTCCAGGCCGGCGAGCACCTGCTCGAAGCAGGCGGTATCGGCCGCATCGAAGAGGGGACCTTTGGGCACGTACACCATCCGGAGCGGCAGCCGCCAGAGCGGCCGGGAGAGCACCAGAGCGGCCGC
Source organism: Anaerolineae bacterium (assembly GCA_016926575.1). Taxonomy (GTDB): domain Bacteria; phylum Chloroflexota; class Anaerolineae; order B4-G1; family DUEL01; genus JAFGOJ01. Next base: position 3,059 of record JAFGOJ010000101.1, read on the forward strand.
CTGTGGTGTGGGGCCATCGGTCCACAGCCAACGTTCCGCCTGCCAGCCGTAGCGTTCCTTGAACGCCCCCCATTCCCAACTCTGCAACACGTGATGGGCGGGCAGCCCTGTCACAGCCGCGTTCCACGTCGTTCGCTCATCGACCCGTTTCACACGTTCCATCCTTTCATTTGCATAGCGCGCCTGCCTATTATGCAGCATCCCCCCGCCCTGTCAAGAAGGCGATTTGACACCTTGGCCCACTTAGGCTACACTTCACCCTGACATCGCAATGACGCTGCTGAAAAAATCAGGAATCTACCGTAAAGGCGCTAAGAACGCCAAGTTGGAGGTAATGATGAAAGATCGTGTGCGCATCGCCTTGGGCATCGTCCTTATCCTGCTGGGCATCGCGCTCGTGGCGCAGCGGATGGGCTGGTTCGGCAGGTGGGAGGTGCCCGTGTGGGCCTTCGTGCTGGTGGCGATTGGGCTGGCGGCGCTGGGCCTGGCCATCAGCAGCAAGGAGTTCTGGTGGGCCCTCATCCCTGCCTGCCTGTTCATCACGATGGGCGTTTTTATGTACGTCACAGAAAACGGCCTGCTGCAAGAGGACGCCGCCACCGGCGGTTCCGTGTTCTTCGGTATGGCGCTGCCCTTCTGGTTGATCCTGATCATTCGCGGGCGGTCCTTCTGGTGGGCGGCGATCCCCGCGGCCGTGCTGACCTTCGTCGCGCTGAGCGCGGGGTTGACGGCCGTCATCGGCGAAGTGTGGACCGGATCTCTGGTGATGTGGGGCATCGCCATCCCGTTCTGGATCGTCTACGCCACGAACCGCGAGCGATGGTGGGCGATCATCCCCGCCGGGGTGATGACCACGCTGGGGGTGATCCCCCTGGTCGAGGACGCGTGGCCCGGGGTATGGATCGCCGGGTTCATTCTCGGCGGCCTGGCGCTGACGTTCTTGCTGATTTACGTCCTTTCAGGGCTGCGCCGGGAATTGGCCTGGGCGCTGTGGCCGGCCGTGGGATGCCTGATCGGCGCGGTCAGCATACCGTTGTTGCAGGAGCGGGCCAACCTGGTGCCGGCGGTGATCCTCATCATCGTCGGACTCATTATTTTGTCGGTGACACTGTTCAGGCGCAAGTCGTAGTCGCCTTTCGCCGCCGTGACGCCAGAAGGTGAGGTAAAGACACGTGCGCTTCTTAATCATTTCAGACATTCACGCTAACCTGGCTGCGTTACAGGCTGTGTTGAGTGACGCCAAGACGTTCGGCTTCGACGCCGTGTGGTGCCTGGGCGACCTCGTCGGCTACGGGCCCGACCCGAACGGGTGCATCGAACGCATTCAAGACTTTGATCACGTCGCCGTGGCCGGAAATCACGACTGGGCCTCGCTCGGCAAGCTGAACCTGGAGCACTTCAACGTCGACGCTCGCGCCGCCAACACCTGGACCCAGGAACAACTCAGCGAGGCATCGCGGGAATACCTGGAGGCCCTGCCCACGCACCTCCAACAAGAAGGCATCACCCTGACCCACGGCAGCCCGCGCGAGCCCATCTGGGAGTACATCCTGGAAGTGGAGCAGGCGCTGATCAACTTCCGCTACTTCACGACCTCCATCTGCCTGGTCGGGCACACCCATATCCCCACAGCCTTCTTGCTGGACGAAAGCAAGCGGCAGTGCCACGCCTATCTCTCGCCCTACCCCGCCCCGCTGCCCATCTACTCCCCCAACACGCGGCTGATCCTCAATCCCGGCAGCGTGGGGCAGCCACGGGACGGCGACCCGCGCGCCAGTTACGCGATTTTGGACAGCGACGCCGGCACGTGGGAGCACCGCCGCGTGGAATACGCCGTCGAGATCACCCAAGAGCGTATGCGCGCGCGCAACCTGCCGCGCCGGCTGATCACCCGCCTCCAGATGGGACGCTGATGCACACAGGGGAACCAAACCACGCCCTCCGGCGTCTAGTAAGCACATACATTCGACGCAATGGAGGAATCGAAATGAAACAACATACGTGGATAGGTCTGGTATTGGCTGCGGCCCTGCTGTTGACGACCGGGGCGTGCGCCACTTATATGAGCGCACCGGCGGAACCCTATTACGACGAGATCGGCGTCGAACAAGAGGGTGGCTGGGTCAGCGATGCGCCAGTGTCTGCCGATTCAGGAGAAGCCCCCGGCTACGGCAGAGGCGAAGGCGTGGCCAGCGACGCCATCAGTGTCGAGCGGATGGTCATCCGCACCGGCGAGCTCGACATCATCGTGCCGGAGACCGTCGCCGCCATCGACGACATCCGGGAGATCGTAGAAGAGCTGGACGGGTACGTGGTCACGCTCAACACCTACCAGTACGACCAGGGCGTGCGCGGCAGCATCACCATCCGCGTCCCGGCCGAGGACTTCGACACGGCTATAGAGCAGATCAGCGCGTTGGCGTCGACCGTCGTGCGACGCTCGGTGTCGGGCCAGGACGTGACCTCCGAGTACGTTGATCTGGAGTCTCACCTGCGCCACCTGCGGGCCGTCGAAGAGCAGCTCCTGGAGTTCCTCGAAGACGCCGAGGACACCGAAGCCACGCTGTCCGTCTACAGCCAACTGAGCAGCGTGCAATCGGAGATCGAACAGGTGCGCGGGCAGATGCAATACCTGGAGAACCAGGCCGCGCTGTCGACGATCGTCGTCTCCCTCACGCCCGACGCGCTGGCCCAACCGCTCGAAGTGAGCGGGTGGAACCTGCCCGGCACGTTCCGCGAGGCCGTCCAATCCCTGGTCGACGTGCTGGAGTTCGCAATCAAGGCGCTCATCTACATCGTCATCGTCATCCTGCCCACGCTGCTCCTGATGGCCCTGCCCATCTTCGGAGTGGCGGTGCTGATCCGCGCGCTGGTTCGCCGCCGCAAGCAGAGAAAAGCAAGCGCCGAATAACCCCTCACCGCGTTACACCTCAAGGGCCGACCCGTGTCGGCCCTTACTTTCATTCAGCCGTGCAAAAAGAAACGTCGTGTGAGGTCATACCCGGCCAACCAGGGGGCACTATTCGATGTGGTACATCACTCTCGTTCAAACTGGTTTGATTCCCGACGGCCTCATCCGGGCGGTGCTGCGCAGTACCTTTTCCCGCACGCTGCGTCAAAAATATCGCCTGGGGATTGAAGAACGGTCCGAGGCCCAGCGCGCGTTGCTGCACAAACTGCGCCAGAGCCCCATCGCCATCGCTACCGACGACCCCAACCGGCAACACTACGAGGTGCCGGCCGAGTTCTTTCAGCTCGTGCTCGGCAAGTGGCTCAAGTACAGTTGTTGTTACTGGCCGTCGGGAGTCACCACCCTCGACGCGGCAGAGGAGGCCATGTTGCGCCTGAGCTGCGAGCACGCCGGTTTGGAGGATGGCATGGAGGTGCTCGATCTGGGCTGCGGCTGGGGATCGCTCAGTCTATGGATCGCCACACACTACCCCAACTGCCGCGTAATGGCGGTTTCCAACTCTGCCACCCAACGCGCATACATCGAGGCGCAGTGCCGCCGGAGAGGCATAGACACGGTCGAGGCCACCACGGCAAACGTGGTGCACTTCGAGAGCGCACGTCAGTTCGACCGGGTGATGTCGGTCGAGATGTTCGAGCACATGAAGAACTACGAGCAGTTGATGGCGAAGGTGGCGTCGATGCTCAGGCCGGAAGGAATGCTGTTCGTCCACGTCTTCAGCCATCGTGAGTTTGCTTACGAATTCGATGCCGAAGACCCGCAGGACTGGATGGCGCAGACGTTTTTCACCGGTGGGACGATGCCCTCGGATGACCTGCTGCTCTATTTCCAGCGGGACCTGCGGTTGGTTGACCACTGGCGCGTGGGCGGCACACATTACGAACGCACGTTGAACGCATGGCTGACACGCCTCGACCAGAACAGAGCAGCGGTCAAAGAGGTGATGGTCAAGACATACGGCGCGCAGAACGCGGGGCTGTGGTTGACGAACTGGCGGTTGTTCTTCCTGGTATGTGCCGAGGCGTGGGGCCTTTGGGGCGGGCGCGAGTATTTGGTTTCACACTACTTGTTCCAGAAGCCCGGCGCTTGAAACCGCTGCAACGGCTGCAAAGCCGACCTTCGTCGGCTACTTCCAGCCCCCACAGGGGGGAACTTCGCTATCGCGCCCGGTGACTGAAGTCGCCGGGCGCGATGGCCTGAACCGTTACGGTCGATGCCAGGTTCGACCGGCTATATTCGTCACGATTCTCTGCGGTACCCTGTAGCCACGTAGTGATTCTTTGCGTCTTGTACTTCTACGCCGGTGAAGTCCGCACGAACCAGCATCTGCCGCATCTCCGGGCCTGGCGGCAGAAGGTCGTGTTGCACGGGGGGCCCCGCGCTGCTGTGGATAGCGTTGACCTGCTCGCGGCTCAAATCGTGCAGGATCAGCATGCGGCCGGCCGGCTTGAGCACCCGCGCCAGTTCGCGCAGAGCGGCCGGCATATCGGCGAAGTGCGGGAAGCTGTTGTGGCAGACGACCACGTCGAACGCACAGCTTGAGTGGATAAAGGGAAGCCGGTGGACATCCGCCTGGACGAGCATAGCCCCGGGGCAGCGCTGTCGAGCGCGCCGGAGCATAGCGTGAGCCAGGTCGATGGAGATCAGCCGGGCCGCGGGGGCACGTTCCTGCAGGCAGGGGACGAGCGCCCCGGTACCGGTACCGACTTCCAGAATCGCTTGTGCTGCACGCAGCTCGGCGGCGAACGGCGCCAACAGGTCTTGGAGCACGCGATGCCGTCCGATGGGCTGCTGTTCGTCCCATCGCTCTGCCAGGTCCTCGAAAAAGTCACGTAACCGTTTCATAGTCTCCCCACCGGTCACTCGCTGCCCCGGATCATCACCCCTTCGGGCAGGCCGACGATGAACTGGTGCTTATTATACGGCATTGGGATGCCGCCGCCAAATCCGCCAGGGGTGAAATGCCAATTGTCGAAGACATCGGCGTTGTAGACGACTACGCGGGCGGTGTAGTAGAGGGGAAGAGCCGGCAAATCCTGGGCCAGGATTTCCTGCATCTGGTTGATTGCCTCCCGCCGTTCATCAGCGTCGGTCATCGCGACCTGGGCCTCGGCCAAGGCATCGAACGCGGGGTTGGTATAGCCGTCTGCGCGGCTGAAGCCCATCGTGGGGCTGCCAGTGGCGAAATTGCGCCGCAGTTGATCCGGGTCACTGCCCAGGCCACCAAAGCCGGTGATCATCATCTCGTAGGTTCCCTCTCGCGCCGCGGCGTCGATGGTCGCCTGGTCCATCGTCACCAACTCCAGAGACAGGCCGATTTCGGTCAGGCCGGCCTCGATGATCTCCACCACGCGGGCCGAGGCCATGATCCAGTCCGGCGAGTAGGCCAGCTCAATCGGCGTGCCGTCGTAACCGGCCTCCTCGAGCAGCGAGCGGGCCTGCTCCAGATCGAAGACGTAGTCCGGCACGTCTGGGTTATAGAACGGGTTGGCCGGCGGCAGGAAGCCGGGGGTTCCCGCGTCGCCAAAGCCAAACAGCACTCGGTCGACCATGGCCTGCCGGTCGACGGCGTAGGCGATGGCCTGCCGCACCCGCACGTCTTGCAGGGGCGTCTCCTGCTCCAGGTTGAAGTAGAGGAACATACCCCACTCTCCGGGCGCTTCTTCGACGGCGAAGGGCTCCTGGCGGAAGGGGGTCAGCATCTCCTCCGTCACGCCGCCAAACTTGTCGAAGGCGTCCACGTCGCCGTTGGAGAGGGCTAAGATATCGTCGCTGGTGGGCACGAACTCGATGCGCCGGACATAGGGCATCCCCAGGAAGAAATCGGGGTTCGCCTCGAATAAGTAGGTCCCCTCCTCCTGGCTGAACTCGACCAGCTCGTAGGCTCCGCTGCCGATGAAGGCGTCGGGTTCGGTATAGGCGCGTGGATCGGTGACGTTCTCCCAGATGTGTCTCGGAAAGATGAAGAGCGACTCGGCAGTCGTCTGGATGAAGGGTGCGTAGGGTCGGGCCAGCCGGATGGCGACTTGATTGTCGCCGACAGCGGTTGCCGATGCGATCTCGTTGACCTGAGACATGAACCAGGCACTGCCGGGATGATCGAGATAGTAGTTGATGGAGAAGACGACGTCGTCGACGGTGAGTGGCTCGCCATCCTGCCAGGTTACCCCATCGCGCAGGGTAAAGGTCCACGTGAGGCCGTCGTCGGAGAGCGACCAGTCGGTGGCGAGCCAGGGGATCGTCTCGCCGCTGGCATCGCGCCAGACCAGCGTGTCGAAGATCAGCGAGGCGCGCGTGTAGCCCGGGCCGCGGTCGAAGCCGAAGGGCGATGGATGCCCCCAGTAGCCACCGCCCGGCAGGCGCAGCACGTCGACGTGCTCTGAGGGCGGTGCGGTCGGCGCGGCGGGTGCCTCGGCGGGGGAACCGGTACACGCCGCCAGCGCCAGAACGGCGACCAGCAGAATGCTCGACAAAGACGTAAGTTTATTAGACACACTTCCTCCTTGATATGTGACGACTATTCCGAAA
>JAFGOJ010000102.1 GCA_016926575.1 Anaerolineae bacterium
AAAATTTCTTACCGCCGGGCAGGTATAAAACCTGCCCTACTTAATCCAGCGGAATCCGTTCCAGAATCAAGCAGCCGCCCTGACCGCCGCCCACGCACATCGTATCGATGCCGTAGCGCACCTCGCGCCGCTGCATCTCTTGGGTCAGCGTGGCGACCAGCTTGGCGGCGGTGCAGCCGACCGGGTGGCCCAGCGCAATCGCGCCGCCGTTGACGTTGACCTTGTCCCAGTCCCAATTGTGGCCCTGCGCCGTCATCTCCTTGGCGCAGGAGAGCACCTGGGAGGCAAAGGCCTCGTTCAACTCGATCAAGCCGATGTCATCGAGGCTGAGGCCGGCGCGCTTGAGCGCCTTCGGCATGGCGAAGGCCGGGCCGATGCCCATGTAGGCCGGGTCGACCGCCGCGTAGGCGTAACTGACGATGCGAGCGGTCGGCTTGAGGCCCAGCGCCGCCGCCTTCTCGGCCGTGCACACCAGCATCGCCGCCGCGCCGTCGGAGATGGGGCAGGCGTTGGCCGGTGTGACCGTGCCGTCCTTCTTGAAGACCGTCGGGTAGAGCGCGGCCTTCTGCACTGTCAGGCCGGGGTTGATCGTCTCGTCGTGGACGATCTTCTCCCGCGCCACTTCCTGCCCGGCCACCTTCTTGACGATCTCGACCGGAATGATCTCCTCGTCGAACTTGCCCATGCGCTGGGCCATGAACGCCTTTTTGTGCGACTGGACGGCGTACTTGTCCTGCTCATCGCGGGTTATCTCGTACTTCTCGGCCAGGTTCTCTGCCGTGCGACCCATAATCTGCTCGCAGATGGGGTCGGTCAGGCCCTCCCACAGCGCGTCGGTCAGCTCGCCGTGGCGCAGCTTGTACCCCCAGCGGGCCTGCTTGAGAATGTAGGGAATGTTGCTCATACTCTCCGTGCCGCCGCAGAGATAGAGCTCGCCATCCCCAGCCTGGATCGCCTGGTAGGCGCAGGTGATAGACTGCATGCCGGAAGCGCAGTTGCGCTGGACCGTGAATCCCGGCACGTGAATCGGCACCCCGGCCATCAACGCCGCCACGCGGCCGATGTTGGCCGCGTCGGAGGGCTGCCCGATGTTGCCCAAAATCACCTCGTCCAAATCGCCCGGATCGATGCCCGTGCGTTCCAAGACCGCGCGGAAGACGATCTCTGCTAAATCTTGCGGCCGTTTGGCCCGCAACGCCCCTCCGTGAGACCCCACAGGCGTGCGTACCGGACTGACAATCACGACGTCTTTCACTTTTACTTCCCCCTTTCTGAATAAGTTTGCACGTGCAATGCTAGTGCGGACGTATCTTCTCAAAAAGTGGGGGGCGGGGGTTTTGCGGGCGGCTTCGCCGCCCGCAAAACCCCCATCTTCTCCCCGCTTTATCGAGAAGTTACGCGCGGACCTTGCTACGACCTCGCCAACAGCCCGCGAATGACCGTTTCCGAAGCGCTGTAGTACAGCACGGCCGGCTCTACCGCTACGATGTCTCGCCGCAGCGGGTGGGCCATCAGCTCCAACACCCCATTCAACGTTGCCCACAGCGTGGCGGCAGCCTGGTTGACGTCGCAACAGACGAATAACCCACTGGTTACACCCTGCTCGACGGCCTTGACCACCCAGCTCAGTCCCTCCAGGCTGGCCTTCAACACCTCCTGGTACATATCCGGCGCGACCGAGTCGCGGAACCGCCCGCGGTCCATCGCCATCAAGAAGCGGAAATAGTGGGGTTCGTCGTGGAAGAATTGGAAGTACGCTGCCGACAAGCGGCGCAGGCGCTCGTCCGCAGCATAGTCCTGGGCGGGTGCGTAGGCCGCTTCCAGCGCCTCGATCAGTGCATCCAGCCCTTCTAACAACAAAGCAGCAAGGAGTGTCTCCTTGCTGTCGAAATAAAGGTATACCGTGCCTTTGCTGACCTCGGCCCGCTCGGCGACGCTGTCCACCGTCGCCCGATAGAAGCCCTCCTCGAGGAAGACCGCCTGCGCCGCGGCCAGAATGGAGTCCCGCCGCCGCTGCTTTTCACGTTCCCGCCGTGCCCGGGTCGACAATGCTCCCTCCTTTCGCTAACCCCTGGTCATATTATGACCATAAGTCATTATATCACACAGACGGGGGCAGCGTCAATAGGTAAGGGGATTTTTTAAGAAATCCTGTCTCACTCGACGGCGGGGAGTTTGACCGTGAAGGCGGTGCCCTGCCCCACCACGCTGGTCACACACACCTGCCCACCGTACGTTTCGATCAGCTCTTTGACCAGGGCCAACCCCAGCCCCACCCCGCCATAGCGCCGGCGGGCCGACCCATCGACCTGGTAGAAGCGGTCGAAGATGCGCTCGACCTGTTCGGGGGCAATGCCGATGCCGGTGTCGCTCACCTGCAGCACGACCGTCTGCCCCCCGTCATCCAGCACCCGCACCGTGATCGTGCCGCCCTCGGCGGTGAACTTGACCGCGTTGCCCAGGAGGTTGTCCAACACGCGCCGCATGTAATTCAGCGGCATGCTCACAGGGCGCACCGGCACGATCTCTGCCACCAGCGTCAATTCGGCCTGCCGCGCGTTGATCTGGAAATCCTCGACGGCCGCCTGAGCCACCTCGTCCAGGCGAATCAACTGCGGTTCCGGCGGGCTGGCTTCGGCCTCCAAAATCAGCGTGATGTCGCCGACCAGTTCGCCCAACATGCGGGCGCGCCGGGCGATGATCGCCACCGGCTGTTCCTGCTCCGGCTGCAAGGCCCCCAAATCGCCCTGAGCGAGTATCTCGGCATAGCCCCGGATCAGCCCCAACGGCGAGCGCAATTCGTGAGACACGTTTTGGATGAATTGGTCCTTCAGGCGATCCAGCTCCTCCAGTCGCACCAGTGCCGCGGCCAGCTCCTCGGCCCGTTGGTGCGCCTCCTCGAAGAGGCGCGCGTTGCGCAGGCCGATGGCCACCGTATCCGCCACCGCCTCCATGAGCGAACGGTCCTGGTCGTCGAAATCGTACAGCCGGTCGCTCTCCACGTCGATCACGCCGACGACGCGGCCGTCGTCCAGAATCGGCACACACACCTCGGAGCGGACCGGGACCTGGTCGGGCGAATAGTGGTAGGGGTCGCCGTCGACATTCGGGGCCAGATAGGGATGGCCTGTCTGCACCACGTGCCCGACGATGCCCAGGCCCATCGGCTGCCGGTAGACGCCGGGTCTGCTGGCCTCAGGCGGGCCGATGGGGACGCCTCCGCGCCCGCGCATCACCATCATCTCCTCGGCTTCGTCGGGGATGAAGAGCATCACCGACTGGTAGCCAAAGTGCTGGTGAACGGCATCGGCGACGGCCTGGAGCAGGTCGCTCTCGTCGAGCGTGGTGGCGACGATGCGGGCCACGTCGGCCAGGAGCACCAGGCGGTGCGTCTGCTGTTGCTCGGATTCGAAGAGGCGCGCGTTCTCGATGGCGATGGCAGCCTGGTCGGCCAGCAGGCGCAGCATACGCAGTTCGTTCTCGGAGAACGTGCGCGGTTCGCGGTAGGAGATGTTCATCACCCCTACCACCAGCGCGCCGATCTTCAACGGCAGTCCGATGATGGCCCCATTCCAATCGGGGGGCGTGTTGGCGAAGAGGGGATGGCCCTGCATACTGGGCACGACGATCATCTCGCCTTCGTGGGCGACGGTGTACGTCAGGCCGTGCGGGCGCGGCTGTGCCACCGGTTCCCCGCGCCGGCCGTCGGCCCACAGCGCCGCGCCAAACTCGAGGCGCTCTCCATAGTACAGGAAAATGTGCGCGTTTTGCACCTTGGCAAGGAGTTTGAACACACTTTCGAGGATCGCTTCCAGCACGGCCTCCAGGCCCAGGCGCGAGATCATGCTGAGGCTGACCTGGCGCACGGCCTCCAGTTCCGCCACGCGCTGGCGAGCCGCGTCGAACAGACGCGCGTTCCCAATCGCAATCGCGGCGTAGTCCGCAAAGTCTTGCAGAATCTCGGCATGGCCCACAGAAAAGAAGTTAGGAATGGCACTGTCGACGTTGAGGAAGCCCACCACTTCACCGCGCACCCGGATCGGCGCCGACGCGTAGGAACGCAGCCAGGTCAGGCCTGAAAGATGGAGCCAATCCGAGCGCTTCTGCGTGTCGGGAATCACGACCGGCGCCTGGGTTTCGATCATGTACTTGAAGTTGGGCATAGCGGCCATGTCGAAGACGGCCTCGGCAATGAACGCTTCGACGCCAAAGCGCTCGTAACCGCGCCACCCCGCGATGCGCGCGACCGATCCATCGATCAACATGATGTTGGCTGCGTCGTTGGGCACCACGCGCCCCACTTGCTCCAGGATGCAGCCCAGCACCTGCTCCAGGTCGAGCGTGGCAGTGAAGACTGCTGCCGATTCACGCAGCGCCTGCGTGCGTTCCATCGCCACCTCGCGCTCGATGGAGCTGGCGACGTCGCTGGAGGCTGTGCGCAGCAGGTCGATCTCCACCCGCTGCCAGACACGCTGCGGGTCGTGGCTGTCGAACCCGAGGAACCCGTACCAGTCATCGAAGACGAAGAGAGGCATCACAAGGATCGCGTAAATCCCCGCCGCTTCCAACAGCACCCGCTCATTCTGGGGCAGGTCGGCGAGGGGGCCGGCGATGACCTCGCCGCGACCCAGCAGCTCGATCCAGCGGGCAAATCCCGTATCGAGGTAGGAGAAAGATTGGACCTCAGGCGCATCGATCAGCGGCGTCACCCCTGGCGCGTGCCACTCGGCGCGCATACTGCACAGCACCTGCCCTTCGTCCCCCAGGTGGTTCTGGAACAGATAGACGCGGGCGGCGCCGACCGTTTCACCCAGCCGCTGCAGGATGTAGGGCAGAGCCTGGTCGATCTTTTCTGCGTGCAACATGTGTTGGGACGTGTCGGACAGGCATTCCAGGAAGCGTTCGCGGGCGCGCAGGTGTTCCTCGGCCCGTTTACGCTCGGTGACGTCGCGCGCGATGCCCTGCACGCCGACAATGTCTCCTTCCTCCCAAAGGAACCGCGTGCGCACTTCCAACGCCAGCAGGGACCCATCTTTCCCGAAAGCCGTTACCTCCCACGGCTGCAACTCCAACAGGTCCGAGCGCTGCGAGATCGCCTGTTGGAGCATTTCCGAGGAAAACGCGCCGCTCTCGGGGGTCAAAATCTGCAAGAGGTTCACGCTGCGAATGTCGTCTCTGTCGTACCCGAATGCGGTGTAGGCCACGCGGTTGGCGGAGGTAAAGTTCCCCTGCAGGTCGATGGTGAAAATGACGTCGTTGGCATTTTCGTACAGGTCGACGTACCGCTCTTCGCTCTCGCGCAGTGCTTTTTCGGCGTGTCGCAGTGCCGCAAGTTGCCGGGCGGCGCGCTCGCGCAGGTCCCGTAGCCAGCTCACCACCGTCCCGAAAAGCAGCAGAATCGCCAGCCCCACGCCCACGCGCAGGAGAGACCACCCCGCCCCGTTCCAATCTAACACAACGGCGCTGACGAACACGGTCAAGACACTGATCAGCACAGCGGCAGGCGTGCCGAAGAGTAAACCGGTCAGCAGCACGGGGAACAAGGAGAAGCCCAGGGCTACGTCGCCCAACAAGTCGTACACCCCGAATAGCACCGCGCCGTAAAGGAGCAGGCCGCCCAAGGGGATCATCGCCCGCAACCAGATCGGCCATGTACGGATACGAAATGTGTTCATAAACTGATTATAATCCAAAATGCACAGTCGACCAATCGAACATCCAACCGGGATGTCTTCCCGATGCCCTTTGTGCTCAGATGTGGTATAATACGTCTGAGGCACACCCCTTTCGTCGTCGCTGGTTTTCGCATCCCCGGTTCAAGGCGGTTCGGACAAGGAGGTCGAGCATGATTGAGGTGGAAATCACCGGCATTCAGGTGAACTTGATGTCTCAACATCGCGTCGTTCTGTTGAGAGAAGTGGGCGGCAATCGCTATCTCACGATCTGGATCGGCCCCTTCGAGGCAGAGGCCATCAACGTGCGGCTGCAAGAGGTCGAGTTCGCCCGCCCGCTGACCCACGATTTGCTCAAGAACACCATCGAGGCGCTGGGCGGCGTCATCCAATATATCATCGTCACCGACCTGCAAAACGACACGTTCTACGGGCGGATCGTGGTCAGTGTCGACGGGCGCGAGCTGGAGATCGATTCCCGCCCGTCCGACGCGATGGCGCTGGCAGTCCGCGCGGCGGTTCCGATCTACGTCGCCGAAGAGGTGATGGACACGGCGGGCATCGTGCCGGAGCAGGACCTGATCGCCGGCGAAGCGATAGAGCGCGAGTCCTCCGCCTTCGACGACTTCCTCAAGAACCTCGACATCGACGACCTCCCAATTCACTGAGCTGCCAATGGTTTCCCCTGAACGCACAGTCCCCAGCAACGTCGAGGCGGAAGAGTCGGTCTTGGGCTCCCTGCTGATCGACCCCGAAGCCCTCTTCCGCGTGGCCCCGTTCCTCACGCCCGAGGATTTCTACATCCGCAAGAATGGCTGGATTTATGAGGCGATTCTTGACCTGCACGAGCGGCGCGAACCGTTGGATTTCGTCACCCTGTGCTCCGAGCTGGAGGGTCGCGAGCAGTTGGAGGAAGTCGGCGGCGCGGCCTACGTCACGCAGCTCATCAACACCGTTCCCTCCGCCATCCACGTCGAGGCATACGGCCGCCTGGTCGAACAGACCTCGCTGCGGCGCAACCTGATCGGCGCGGCAGGCGACATCGCCCAACTGGCCTACCAGGAAGCCGAGGAGATCGGGCAGGTGCTGGACCGCGCCGAGCAGCGCCTGTTCAGCATCTCCCAGCGCCGCCTGGTGCGCGACATCACGCCGATCAAGGACGCGGTGCGCAACTACTACGACCGCATCGAGTACCTGTACGAACATCGCGGCGAACCGCTGGGCGTACCGACCGGGTTCATCGACCTGGACCGGCTCCTGGGCGGCTTGCAGCGCTCCGATCTGATCATCCTCGCGGCACGGCCGGGGGTGGGCAAGACCTCCCTGGCACTCTCCGTGGCCCGTCACGCCGCCGGGATGGACAAGCACGTGGCGATCTTCAGCCTGGAAATGTCGGCGGAGCAGTTGGTGCAGCGCATGGTCTCTGCCGAGACCGGCATCGACGCACAGCGCCTGCGCCTCGGTCAACTGGAGGACCACGAATGGCCGCTCTTCGTGCAGGCCACCGGCGTGCTCTCCGATCTGCCGGTCTTCATCGACGACACACCGGCGCTTTCGGCGCTCCAACTGCGCACCAAGGCGCGCCGCATCCACGCCGAACACGGCCTCGACCTGGTCGTGGTCGACTACCTCCAGTTGATGACCGGCGAGACGCGCAACGAGAACCGCGTCCAGGAGGTCTCCTACATCTCCCGTATGTCCAAGGCGCTGGCACGCGAGTTGGATGTGCCGCTGCTGGCCCTCTCGCAGCTCTCGCGCGCCGTCGAGCAGCGCACTGAACGACGCCCGGTGCTGTCGGACCTGAGGGAGAGCGGGTGCTTGAGTGGTGACACGTTGGTACAGTTATCCGATGGACAGCGCGTTCGTATTCGCGACATCGCTACTGCAGGGCGTCCTGTCGAAGTCATGGCGCTCAATGAAAAGACTTGGAAGCTAGAGCCTTCACTCGCTCGCAAGGCATGGCAGACAGGCACAAAATCCGTGTACCGACTTAGCACCCAGTTAGGGCGAGCGGTCAACGCAACGGCGAACCACAAATTCCGCACAGTATCGGGGTGGAAGCGGCTGGATGAGCTCAGTCGGGGTGACTATATTGCATTACCTCGTTCATGGGAATGCCTGGATGTTTGCAATAGCCATGTCACAAAGCCAGAAGCAGCACTGTTAGGCCACCTCATTGGTGATGGTTGCACGCTACCCAACCATGCGGTGCAATACACAACGAACAATTATGCGTTGGCAAAGCTCGTCGCTGATCTAGCCAGTCAGTTGTTTGGAGAAGCTGTTACTCCGCGAATAGAACAACAGCGTAATTGGTGGCAGGTCTATTTAGCCGCCTCAACTCATTTAACTCACGGCGTTAGGAATCCCATCGCTAGTTGGTTGGAGGATTGGGGAGTTTGGGGACGTCGGGCCTATGAGAAGTATGTTCCGCCACAGATTTTTGGTGCATCTCAAGATGTGGTGGCTCGGTTTTTATGCCATCTTTGGGCAACGGATGGCTCAATGGGAGTGTTCGGTCAGAAAAAACCACGAGCGATTGTTTATTATGCCACAAGCAGCCGCCAACTTGCATTAGACGTTCAGCATTTGCTTCTGCGTTTGGGCATCATATCTCGGGTAAGCAAAGTCCCTCAACCTCTCAAAGGACGCGATCAATGGCACGTGACTATCACTGGCAAGCCAGACGTAATGGCTTTTGTCGAGAAAATAGGTGTCGTTGGGCCCAAGATTGACCGATTAGAAGCCATTCGAGCATTCTACAAAGATCGCGTGCACAATACGAATAGAGACATTATCCCACGTGAAGCATGGCGCGAGATCGTAGAACCTGCACGTCAAGCCGTTGGAATCAGTCAGCGGGCAATGCAAGCAGGAATCGGTTTACAGTATTGCGGGTCTACTCTGTTCAAATACAACATCAGTCGCAAGCGTGCCGATCAAGTCAGCCAAATCGTTCAAGATGAGACACTAGAACGTCTTAGCCAAAGCGACATCTATTGGGATCGATTAGACAGTATTGCTTATCTTGGTGAAGAGGAGGTCTTCGACCTGGAGGTGCCACTTCATCACAATTTCGTGGCCGA
This sequence comes from Anaerolineae bacterium, assembly GCA_016926575.1. Taxonomy (GTDB): domain Bacteria; phylum Chloroflexota; class Anaerolineae; order B4-G1; family DUEL01; genus JAFGOJ01. The sequence continues at coordinate 8,759 of JAFGOJ010000102.1, forward strand.
TGATATTGTAGTCCACAATTCGTTAGAACAAGACGCCGACGTGGTCATGTTCATCTACCGCGAGGAGATGTACAAGCCGGAGACCGAGCGCCAGCACATCGCCGACGTGATCGTCGCCAAGCACCGCCACGGCCCCACCGACACGGTACAGCTCTACTTCAAGCAGCAGTTGGCGCAGTTCCTGGACGCCGCGACGCGCCCATCGGTGGAGTTCTCCTAGCCCATGCGCACCTTCAGCGGTTTCCAGCCCGGCAAGGTGCACACCGTGCGCCTCCCCGAACCCGTCTTCAGCGAGCTCATCCCGCTCATCGACGACCTGGACGAGCTCAAAGTGACCCTGCACGTCCTCTACCGACTCGGCCAGGTGGAGGGCACGGCCCCCTACTTGCGCCACGCCGACCTGCGCGACGACGCGCTGCTGCTGCCCGACGCACCCCAGCGCGGCACCGCCCTGAAAACCGCCCTCGACCGGGCCGTGGAGCGCGGCACGCTCCTGCGCATCCAGGCGGACGTCGACGGGCTGCCCGAAACGGTCTACATGGCCAATTCCCCGCGCGGCCGGGCGGCGTTGGAAGCACTACGTCGCGGAGAACCGCTTGCAGAAGCCAGCACCGCCCTGCCCCGCCCCAGCGCCTTCGTGCTCTACGAGCAGAACATCGGCCCCCTCACACCCCTCCTGGCCGACGAGCTGAAAGAAGCCGAGGCGCGCTACCCGGCCGCGTGGATCGAAGCGGCGTTCCGCGAGGCGGTGATACTCAACAAGCGCAGTTGGAAATACATCCGCGCCATCTTGGAACGGTGGCACACTGAGGGGAAAGGTGACAGAGAGGACCAAGACGACGAAGAAGACCGCGGGCGCTACATCAAAGGCAAGTATGCCGAGTTCATCAAGTATTAGCGCCGCATCCGGCCCCTGCCCGTATTGCCACGGCCTGGGCTACGTGCGCGTCGACGTACCGGTGGGGCACCCCGACTTCGGCAAGCTCCAGCCCTGCACCTGCCGCATGGTCGAGCAGGTCGAGCAGCGCATCGCGCGCCTGCGCGTGCTGAGCAACCTGGACACGCTGGCCGACCGCACGTTCGAGACTTTCGTCCCTGATGGGCACGGCCTGCCGGAACATAAGCAGGAGAACCTGCGCCGGGCCTACGAGGCGGCTCTCGAGTACGCCGAAGCGCCCACCGGTTGGCTGCTGTTCAAGGGCGGCTACGGCTGCGGCAAGACGCACCTGGCCGCCGCCATCGCCAATCGCGCCGTCGAGCGCGGCCGGCCAGTCCTGTTTATCACCGTGCCCGACCTGCTCGACCACCTGCGCGCCACCTTCAACCCCGCCAACCCGGCCGCCTACGACGACCGGTTCGAAGAAGTGCGCACCATCGCGCTGCTGATTCTGGACGACCTGGGCACCGAATCGCCCACCCCCTGGGCACAAGAGAAGCTGTTCCAGCTCCTCAACTACCGCTACAACGCCCGCCTGCCCACCGTCATCACCACCAACCACGAGCTGGAAGACATCCCCCTCCGCCTGCGCTCCCGCCTGAACGACCCCGACGTCGGGCGCATCATCGCCATCCTGGCCCCCGACTTCCGCGGCAGCGGCACCCTGGCCGACCAATCCGACCTGAGCAGCCTCTACCTGCACGTCGACCAGACCTTCGAGACGTTCGACCTGCGCGGCAGGGAACTGCCGCCGGAAGAAGCGGCCAACCTGCGCGAAGCGATGGAACTCAGTCTCACGTATGCCCGGTTGCCCGAGGGCTGGCTGGCTTTCCTGGGAACGTATGGCTGCGGCAAGACGCACCTGGCCGCCGCCATCGCCAACGACCGCTTCCGCAAGGGCCTGCCGGTCCTGTTCGTCGTCGTGCCCGACCTGCTCGATCACTTGCGGGCGACGTTCAACCCGCAGAGCACGGTCACGTTCGACAAGCGGTTCGAAGAAATCCGCCGCGCGCCGTTCCTGGTGCTGGACGACCTGGGCACCGAGTCGGCCACACCCTGGGCGCGGGAGAAGCTGTACCAGGTCTTCGACTACCGCTACAACGCGCGCCTGCCCACCGTCATCACCACGTCGGCGACGCTGGAGTCCCTGGAACCGCGCCTGGCGACGCGTATGTTGGACGTCAGTCGCTGCACGGCCTTCTTCATCCGCGCGCCGGCATATCGCGCCAGCCGGCCCCAGCACAAGACCAAGCGCCGGTAACGAGCGCTGAATCACACCACCCCAAAAGTGATTTGACTTTCATCGCACGCCGTGATAAAATAACCGGTAGTGTTTTATAGAGATACCCGCCCTGACGAATAGGACGCCGAGATATTCCTGCTGGATGTGCCGACTCTTGAGGAGGCGCAGAGAAAAATTGCTGGGAAGAACTTATTGGCTCTGAGATCGCTCTCGGACCCGGTATCGGCTACGTGGTGGCAACGATGCCGGGTATTTCGTTGGGGAAGGGAAATCCAATCATAGGAGAGGTTCATGACAGAAGTGGAATCGACCGGCGAAATGCAGGTCCAGGCTGAGGCGGCAGAAGAAGCAGCGTCGGATATGCAGACGTTGCTGGAAGAACATGCCGACTACTCCCTTCCCAGGCCTGGAGACATTCGCGAAGGTCGTATCATCCAAGTCAGCCAGGAAGGTGCCTTGGTAGATATTGGCTTCAAGCGCGAGGCGTTCGTCTCCCGGGAAGACCTGCAACAGATGCGACGGGCTAAGATGATGGAGATCAGCGTGGGCGACGACGTCCCTGTGCTCGTCCTGCGCGCGCAAGACTCCGAGGGGTACCTCGGCGTCTCCATCTACAAAGCCCGCCTGGCAGAGGATTGGCTTGAAGCCGAAAAGTTACTGGAGACCTCCGAAGTCCACGAAGCAGAGATCACCGGGTACAACCGCGGCGGTCTGACCGTTCAGTTCGGCCGGATCCGCGGCTTCGTGCCCCTCTCGCACGTCGTGGGTATGCCGCGCCACCTCAGCGAGGCGGAGCGCAAGGACCGCTTGAAGCGCAAGGTGGGGCAGAAGATCGGCCTGCGCGTGATCGAAGTGGATCGCCGCCGCCGGCGACTCATTTTCTCCCAGCGCCGGGCCTACCGTGCCTGGCAAAAGGTGCGCCGCAAGCGCCTGCTGCAAGAGTTGCAAGAGGGCGAGCGCCGTTCAGGCCTCGTCACCAGCATCACCGACTTCGGCGTCTTCGTCGACCTGGGCGGCGCCGACGGCCTGGTTCACCTCTCCGAACTCTCGTGGGGCCGCATCGATAACCCCAGCGAAATCCTGCGCATCGGCGACGAGGTCGACGTGCTCGTGCTCAGCGTCGACCGCGATCGCGAACGCATCGCCCTGAGCTTGAAGCAGCTCCAGGATGACCCGTGGACCACCGTCGACGAGCGGTACGCCGAAGGCGACCTGGTCGAAGGACGCGTGACCCAGGTCTCCAGTATCGGTGCGTTTGTCGAACTCGAACCGGGCATCGAAGGCCTGATGCACGTCAGTGAACTGGTGGGCGCGCCGGCCGTGGTGCCCGAAGAGGTGCTCCAGCCCAACGACCGCGTCCTGGTGAAAGTGATCCGCATCGAGAAGGGCCGCCGCCGCGTCGGCTTGAGCGCCCGCCGCGTCCGCCGCGACGAGTGGGAACAGTGGGTCGCCGATAAGGCCACCCGCGAGGCGGAAGAGGCCGAAGCCGCTGCCTCAGGAGCCGCCGAGACCACCGACACCCACGCTCAGGCCGCCCTGGTCGAACCCGATATCGTGGACGAAGTGGAAGATGTCGAAGACAACGGCTACGACGACGATTACAACGACGACGATTACGACGATTACGACGACGATGACGACTACGACGATGACTAGCCCAGAGGGTTTCCTTTCAGAAAGAGGGGCAGCGTGACCAAGAAAGAAGATAAGATCGAGATCGAAGGCACGGTGACCGAAGCGCTGCCTGGAACCCAGTTCAAAGTAGAACTTGACACCGGGCACGAGGTGCTAGCCTATCTTTCTGGAAAGATGCGCAGATATTATATCCGCATCCTTTTGGGAGACCGGGTAAAGGTGGAGCTTTCTCCATACGACCTGACGCGCGGTCGCATTGTCTATCGATATAAACGCGGTGCCGGAGACCGTCAGTAATCTTCTCTGATCCCAATCTATAGCAGGGCAGCCCCGATATGGGGCTGCCCTTTGTCTGAATAGGCTATGTTACAATGATAAGTACACCTGATTTGACCTTTTTACACGCTCCGAGCGTTTACGACTTCCGCCGCCGGGCCACCCTGTGGGGCCCCATCTCCGATGTGGTGCCTTCTACCCCCGTCTACGATATGTACCCCATCGGCTTCGCCGTGCTCAGCGACTACCTGGAGCGCCACGGCTTCCGCACGCGCATCTTCAACCTGGCCGTGCGCATGCTGCGCTCGGATCGCTTCGACGCCGAGCAGACGATCCGCCGCATGCGCTCGCGCGCATTCGGCATCGACCTGCACTGGCTGCCTCACGCCCAAGGTTCGCTGGAAGTGGCGCGCCTGGTGCGCAAGCATCACCCGGGTACACCCATCATCTTCGGCGGATTCTCCTCCACCTATTTCCACGAAGAGCTGATCCGCTACCCGCAGGTCGACTACGTGGTGCGCGGCGATTCGACCGAGGAGCCGCTGCGCCAGTTGATGGAGTGCCTGCGCCAGGGACGCGTGCCGGTCGACGTGCCGAATCTGACCTGGAAGGACGCTCAGGGGCAGGTGCACGTGAACCCTCAAACCTATATGCCCCCCAACCTCGACCACGTCGACTCCGGCTACCGGCAGATGGTGCGCAATGTGATCCGTGATGTCGACCTGGTGTCGAGCGTGCCCTTCGAGCACTGGCTCGACTACCCGGCCATGGCCGCACTGACGGTGCGCGGCTGCACGCTCAACTGCGCCATCTGCGGCGGGTCGGCCAAGGGCCACGAGTGTATGTCCGGCCGCACCCAGCCGGCGTTCCGTGACCCCGAAGACCTGGCGCGGGATGTGCGCGAGGCGCGCCGCATCAGCCGCGGGCCGATCTTCATCCTGGGCGAGCTGCGCCTGGCAGGGATGGACTACGCGCGCCGTTTCTTCGACGCCGTGCGCGGGGTCGCTGGCCCGTTTATGCTCGAGTTCTTCTGGCCCGTCTCCCGCGATTACGCCGAGGAGTTGGGCTCTGCTCTGCCCGACTTCATCGTCGAGTTCTCGCCCGATTCCCACGACCCCGCCGTGCGCAAGGCGATGAACAAAGGCTACACCAACGAGGGCATCGAGGAGACGATTCGCAACTGCCTGGCCGTCGGCGCCAAGCGGTTCGACCTCTTCTTTATGATCGGCCTGCCCCAACAGACCCCCGCATCGGCATTGGAAACGGTCGACTTTTGCGAGCACCTGATCGAGGCGGTCGATGGGGACAAGCGCTTCATTCCCTTCACCGCGCCGCTGGCCCCGTTCCTCGACCCGGGCAGCCTGGCGTTCGAGAACGCCGAGCAGTATGGCTACACGCTCCACTGCCGCACGCTGGAGGAGCACCGCCGGGCGCTCCTGGCCCCCACCTGGAAGCACATTCTCTCCTACGAAACCGAGTGGATGGACCGCGACGCAATCGCTGCCACCACCTACGAGGCAGGCCGCCGCCTCAACCGGCTCAAGGCACGCCACGGCATCATCACCCCCGAGCAGGCCGCCGATACGGAGGACCGCATCGAGCGCGCCCTGGCGCTGATGGAGACGATCGACCACCTGATCGCCACCCGCACACCCGAGGAGGTGGAGCAGGAGATGCTGGCGATGAAGGACCAGATCGACCGCGCCAACACTTCGACAGTGTGCGACAAGGAAGAACTCGACGTGCCGGTCAGTTGGATGCCCTTCAACGCGTTCGAGCTGGGGAAGCTGGGCGTGTCGGAAGTCTGGCGGATGCTATTCCGAAA
>JAFGOJ010000103.1 GCA_016926575.1 Anaerolineae bacterium
CCGCGCCCCTACGCCCCTGCACCCCGCCGGGGAAACGGGTAAACCTGCGGTTTACCTTCCGGTTTCCCCGGACCCCTTCCGCAAATGAGCCTGGGTTAACGCCTCAAGCGGCCCCTCTTGCTCCCGCCGGGTCACGGACCCGGCGGGAGCGCGGAGTAAAGATGTAGGTCACGCTTGTAGAGTGACAAGAACCTTATCTCACAGGCCCAACTTGCGCCAGGAATCCCAGAATCAGCGCATTGAACGCGCGCGGCTGCTCCCAACAAACGGCGTGACCGGCGCGCGGCACGACGACGAAGTCGGCCTCGGGAATTTCGCGGGCGATAATCTCCGCGTACTTGCGCGGCTTGAGGATGTCCTCCTCGCCGACGAGCACCAGCGTCGGTGCAGCGATCTTGTGCAACTCGGCGGTGAGGTTCAGCCGCGAGAAGCCGAGCAGCAGCTCGAGCAGCGCGTCGAAGTCGAGCGCGGCGTACCGCTCCCGCGCCGCAGCCAGCGCCGCCGGGTTGGCCGCGATCCACGCCTCGGAGAAGTTGAGCGGGTAGGTGACGTCGAAGAGCATCTCCGGGTCACGCGCCCGCGTCGCCGCGATCCAGCCGGACATCCACCCCGCCAGCAGCGGGTCGACGTGGCTCACAGCCGACGAGAGCACCAGGCTGCGCGTCCGCTCGGGGTACTGGAGCGCAAACGCCATGCTGACCTCGGCTCCGTAGGAGATGCCGACGAGGTGCGCGCGCGGGATCTCCAGCGCGTCGAGCAGCGCCGCCAGGTCGTCGGCGTGGAGCGCCATCGAGTACGGCCCCGCCGGGTGATCCGACTGCCACATCCCGCGGCAGTCGTAGAGCAGAACCCGGTAGTGCTTCGAAAGCACCGGGACCTGGAACGCCCAACTGGAGGTGCTCATCAACACGCCGTTGGAGAGCACCAGCACGTCGGCTTCGGGCGGGCCGTGCAACTCGTAGTACAGTTCGATGCCGTTGGCTGCGATTTTGGGCATACGTCCTCCTTAGCTACCACAAAGAGCACAAAGGACACAAAGAATCCACTCTTCGTGCTCTTTGTGGTCTAAAGGTTTCTTACGACCTCAAGAACGCGTGGAACAGGGCATTGAACGCTTCAGGCTTTTCGATGAACGGGCTGTGGCCCGCGTCGGCGATGACCTCTTCGCGGTACGAGCCGCCGTTGGCCTGGTACGCCTCCAGGACGGCGCGGGTCTGGTCGAGCATCGGCTGGGGCGGGCATTCCTCCGCCCCGGGCCAGCCCGGCACGAAGCCCAGCGCGCCCAGCGCGGCGATGTCCCACATGGCGGCGTTGGAGACCACCAGGTCGTCCGCGCCGCGGACCCAGAGCACCGGCGGTTTGGGGGCAATGTCGACGATGGCGCTGGCGTCGAAGTATTTGCGGCTGAAGGCGTTGACGATGCCCTTCGTGCCGGGTGCCGCGCCGGGCCAATGGGCGGACGGGAGTGCGTCGCCAGGGTACCAGTCCTCTCCCACGCGCAGCGAGAGCATCGAGCTGAGCAGCTCCTCTTCCCGCGCCGGGACGAAGGGCGGCTTGACGTAGAACTGGCGCAGGACGTTGCGCGGGGAGGCCGGGTTTTCTACGCCCCGCTCCTTTTCGCCCATCAGGCGAACGAAGTCGGGATTGACGCTCGCAGCCCCGGCCGGCGCGCCGTCTTCGTAGCACGGCGTTCCCGCCGCGCCCTTGCTCCCGCTGTAGCCGTAGGGTGACATCGTATCGACCAGGGTGATCGAGAGCAGATCCTCCGGGCGGGCGATGGCGACTTTCATCACGATCCCGCCGCCCATGCTGTGGCCGACGATGTGGTATGTACCCAGGTCGAGCGCGTCGACCAGGGCCAGCACGTCGCCGACCATGTCGTCGAGGCCGAGGGTGGCATCTACGGGCAGCGGTTCGGTGTCGCCGTAACCGCGCAGGTCGAGGGCGATCCCGCGGCAGCCGGCCGGGAGCGCCACCATCGTCTCCTCCCAGAACGTGGCCGAGGAGCCGTTGCCATGGACGAAAAGCACCGGCACGCCGTCGTCGGCCCCGGCGGTGAGGATGTGCACCTTCAGCCGAGGTGTCTCAACAATCTGTGACGTGACGCCTTCCATAGTCGGTATACTGCTCATTTTGTTCTCCTTTCTATCAATCGTTTCTTTTTACTGGCGCAGTTCACGCTTCAAAATCTTCCCCGCGGCCGAGATGGGCAGTTGGTCCAAGAGCGCGACGCTGCGCGGCACTTTGTAGCGCGCCAGGTAGTCTTGCATGAACGCGAGCAGCTCCGCCTCACTGGCTGCCACGCCCGGCTTGAGTACGACGCAAGCCTTGCCCACCTCGCCCCACTTGGGATCGGGCACGCCGATGACGGCGCACATATGGACGGCGGGGTGTTTGTACAGCACGGCCTCGATCTCCGCCGGGTAGACGTTCTCGCCGCCGGAGATGAACATGTCCTTCTTCCGGTCGACGATGTAGAAGTACCACTCCTCGTCGTACTGCGCCAGGTCGCCGGTGTGGAACCAACCCTCGGCGTCGACCGCGGCGGCGGTGGCCTCGGGGTTGCCGAAGTAGCCGGAGCAGTAGCTGGGGCCTTTGAGCACCAGCTCCCCCACCTCGCCGGGACCGAGCGGAACGTTGTCGGCGTCGACCACGCGCGCGTCGACGAAGAAGTTGGGCCGGCCGATCGAGCCCGCCTTGCGCACCGCGTCCTCCGGGGCCAGGGCGAAAATGCCCGGCCCGAATTCGGTCATGCCAAACCCCTGCTTGAAGCGGATTTTCTTCTCCTGTGTGTACGTTTCGACCAGGGGCACGGGCAGCGGCGCGCCGCCGCTGGTGCAGAAGCGCAGCGAGGAGAGGTCCACCGCGTCCCAGTTGGGTGCCTGGGTCAGCATCTGGTACATCGTGGGCACCCCGGCGAAGACCGTCACGCGCTCCCGTTCGATCAGGTGCAACACGCGCGCCGGGTCGAACTCGCGCATCAGGATCGTCGTCCCGCCGAAGATCACCTGCGGCAGCGTGTAGACGAACAACCCGCCGGTGTGGAACATCGGGAAAACGTTCAGGTAGACGTCGTTGTGGGTGATGTCGTGGACGACGGTGTTGAGCGTGTTCCAGGCGATCATGCGGTGGGAGACCTGGGCCGCTTTCGACAGGCCCGTGGTACCGCCGGTGAAGATCAGCGCCGCCGTGTCTTCCTTGTCCAGCGACTCACAGGTGACGGGAGTATCCGCCCCCGACTGGAGCACGGTCTCGAAGTGGCGGCTGGTGGGGATGCCGGGGCCTTCGACGTGAAGAAAATTGCGAATTGCGAGTTGCGAGTTGCGAATTTCGGATTCGAGATTGGCAACGGTTTCGCGGAAGTCCTCAGAGTAGATCAGGACCTTGGGCGTGGTATTTTCGACGATGTCCATCAGCTCGCGCCAGTGGAGACGCCAGTTGAGGGCGGTGTGGATCGCGCCCAGTTTGGCGCAGGCGAAGAAGCAGTCGAGGTGCTCGACGCCGTCGCGGGCCAGGATCGCCACCCGGTCCCCCTTTTCGATGCCTGCCTCGTCCCATAACCAGTTGGCGAAGCGATTCGCGCGTTCGTTCAACTGGCGGTAGGTGAAGCGCCACTCGGGCTTCTTCCCCGTGTCGATGATGGCCAACTTGTCGGGGCTGTAAATCTCTCTTCGTCCAAGATAATCGCCAATGTACATTTTTACACCTCCGCCCACTTCCACACCGTCGCCGCCATCGCCATACCCCCGCCGGTAGCACAGAAGACGACCACGTCGCCCGGCTGCGGCCCCTTCCCCTGCTCGATCGCGTCATCCAGCGCCGCGGGAATGCAAGCCGAGCCCAGGTAGCCCCACTTGTCCATAATCCAGTGCGTCTTCTCCATCGGCTGGCCCAGGTTCTCCATCACGTACTCGATCGTGCGCAGGTTGAGCTGGGTGAAGAGGTAGAAGTCGGCGTCGTCAGGCGTGAGGCCCGCCTTCGCCAGTACACCGCGTACCAACGGCGGCCAGTTGTCGCTGTTGAACGTGGCCGGAAACTTGCGCACGAACCGCACGCAGGGCTTGCCATACTGCTGCACCACCTCCAGCGTCGCCGGGCGGAGCGTGCCGCCGGTGTAGATGCCCAACGCGTCGTGGTACTGGCCTTCGGCCAGCAGCTTCCCGGCCAGGAAGCCCGGCGCGTCCCCCGCACCGACCACCACCGCGCCCGCGCCGTCGGCGAAGAGGGTGCAGGTGTACTTGTCCGTCCAGTCGATGAATTTGGTCATCCCATACGCGCCGACGACGAGAATGTAGCGATAGTCAGCGTCCGTGGCGATGTACCGCGCCGCGACGTCGACGCCGGTGACCCACGCCGCGCAGGCGCAGTTGATGTCGTAGGTGCCGGCGTTGACTGCTCCCAGCTTCGCCTGCACTGCCGAGGCCGTGGCTGGGCTGAGCATATCGGGCGTGTCCGTCGCCACGATGATCAGGTCCAACGCCTCGGGTGCGATCCCCGCCCGCTCCAGCGCCTGGCGAGACGCCGCCACGGCCATATCCGACGTCGCCTCGTCCTCCGCCATGACGTGGCGCTCGTGGATGCCCACGTTCGCCGCCAGCCAGTCGCCGACGTTCTCGCCGAGCAACTCGTTCAGATCGTCGTTCGTGATCACCCGCTCGGGGATGTACCGCCCGGTAGACAGAATCTGTGCGTGACGTGCCATTACTTCTCCAAAAAAGCAGTGATTGCCTCCACCGCCGCCTCGGGCGCTTCGATGGGGAACATGTGCCCTGCGCCGGGCAGGATCACGATGCGGCTGCCGGGAATCTGCTGCGCCAGCAATTCGGCGTTCGCCGGGGGAACCACTTTATCGTGCTCCCCAAAGAGGATCAGCGTGGGCGCGGTCACGTCCTTGAGCCTGTGCTCGAAACAGGCCGCCTCGCTCATCAACCCAATTCCCACCGCCGTCTGGGCCTGGTACTGCGCGGGCGGCACCGGGCCGGTCAGCCGGTAGGCGACCAACTCCTCCACCAACTCAGGGTGCGCATCTATGAACCCCGGCGCGCAGGCCACGGCGATGCCGCGCTTGACCACGTCGATGGGATCCCCCGAGCGATCCAGGATCACCGCCATGGCCTCGGGCGTCACCGGGACGTGGTGCGGGCCGCCGAAGTTGGTCGCCGAGAGGATCAGCTTCCCCACCAGGTCCGGCCGGTCGAGTACCAACTGCTGGGCGATGAACCCGCCCATCGAGTGGCCCATCACCGCCGCGCCGCGCAGCCCCAGCGCGTCGATCAACCCGGCCGTATCGGCCGCCATCATCGGCGCGCTGTACGAGCCATCCGGCTTGCTGCTCTGGCCTGCACCGCGATTGTCGAAGGCAATCACCTGGAAGTGCCGCGCCAGACCCGGCACCATCTTGTGCCACATCCACAGGCCGTACCCCAGCCCGGCGATGAGCACCAGCGGTTCGCCGCTGCCGGTGACCTCGTAGTAAAGGTCAATTCCATTGGTGTGTACGTTTGGCATATGTCTCCCCCTATGACTATTCCGAAAATAGGGGCTTTGCAGGGGCTCCGCCCCTGCACCCCGCCGGGGGAACCTGCGGTTCCCCCGGACCC
>JAFGOJ010000104.1 GCA_016926575.1 Anaerolineae bacterium
GGCGGCGAAGCCGCCCGCAAAACCCCCATTTTCTCCCTTTGACGTGCCAAGCGGGTAACTGCCAGGCGCACAGCCTGAGCAGTTACAAATGACAAAGCTATTGCTGGTAACAGGTCTGGTAGTCGCTGCCGAGGACGAGGCGGAAGCTGACGGGAGAGGTATCGTTGGGCTCGAAGATCACCTGGCTGTCGGGGATGTGGAACAACTGCTGGACATAGGCCACGCCGGTGCCTTTGGCGTATTCGCTGAAGACGACGATGTGGGTGGTGGCGTAGTCGCGCCGGTCGGGCTGGGCGATGGAGGTGGGAAAGCCCATGCGGTAGAGCCGGTCGACTGCCAGCACGTCCCAGTCCTGGTAGGGCGTGCCGTTCCACACTTCCACGGGCATGTAGGTGCGCGCCAGGCGCGCCTCGGGGACGGGAGCCATGGCTTCACGCACGACCGGTTCGATGTTCTCCCACTGTGGGAGGAACACGCTCCCACCGTTGGGCGTGGTCCATGGCGTGACCTGCCCCCAGCCGATGTTGTAGAAGCGCACGTTCTGGTCCTGGAGCATGAAGGCCGTCGGAGCCAGGTCGAGCACGCCGGCAATGTCCATGTTCGTCACGATCATGTCCTGCGATTGCTGCCACAGGGCCGGGATTTGGGAGATCATGCCGGTATCGCGGGCGCGGTGCCAGATGGCCTGCAGGACCTGCTGTTGGCGGCGCTCGCGCGAGAAGACGCTGGTCGTGCGGCGCGAGCGGGCGTACCACAGCGCAGTCTCACCGTCCATGTGATGCACGCCCGGCTCCATGGTCAAGATGGGGTACTCGCCGTTCTCGTCGGGGTAGGGCCAGTGGTCGGTCAGGCGGCAGTGGACGGGGATGTCGACGCCGCCGAGGATGTCGATGATGCCAATCAGCCCGTCGAAATTGGTGCGCACGTAGTAGTCGACGCGGATGCCGAGGTTGTAGAGCAGCGTGTCGCGCACCAGGGCCGGCCCGCCGCCGGGGTAGCCGTAGGATGCGCCATAGAAGTCAGCAAAGTTGATGCGGCTCATCCAGAAGCCTGGGATGTAGAGATACAGGTCCCGTGGGATGGAGATGATCGAGACCGCCGACCGGTCCCGCTGGATGGAGACGACGTGGACGGCGTCGGTGTGCCACTCGTTCCATTCGGGCCGCTGGTCGCTGCCGAGGACGACGATGTTGATGGCGTCTGCGGCGACAGGCACCGGGTAGACCGGCGTGGGGATGGGCAGGGGGTTCTCGGGGATGGAGCGGTTAGGGTCTTGCGTGGGCCAAACCGGCTGCTCCGGAAGGACGGAATAGGGCGGCGTGGTCGGTGTGGGGGTGGGGGTCTCGGTGGGCGTGGGGGTCTCGGTGGGGGTTGGCGTCTGGGTCGGCGTGCGGGTGGGCGTCGGGGTGGAGGTGGGGGTCTCCGTGGGCGTGGGCGTGGGCGTCTGGGTGGGGGTGAGAGACGGCGCGGCCGTTGCGGCTTGCGCCACTGCGGTGGGGGTGACGTGGTTGATGCCATTGGTCATCGTGAGGCCCAGGACGGTGAGCCCCAACAGCCACAGGACGACAAAAATGATGATGGCCCAGCTTTGGGCCGCTTTCCACTGTTTGTGATTCAATGCCTTCGTTCTCACGCGTGTTTGGATGGGTCAACTGTGTAGAGATTATATACCTTCCTGCCCAGAGGGGCAAGGGCGGCCTTGTCCGTTCGCTGTTCCGGTGTATACTTACGTCGATGACGGAAACCCCTGTTGATTTGGAAACCAGCCCCGTGCCAGGTGAGGAACCGTTGGCCGGGCCGTCGCCCCGGCGCGAGCGCCCGAAGCGGAGCCGGCGCGCCATCAGCCTCTCTCTGCGCGCGCTGCGGCTCCTGATCGCATTGGTGATCAGCAACTTCGTGGTGCTGATCCTGTTGGGCGTGGCGCTGTACCGCACCAGCACGTCGCTGATGGCGCGCCCACCGTTCCTGACCGTGGTGCTGACCCCCACGCCGGAGGCGTCGCCCACGCCCGGTCCTACGCCGACCCCCTTCGGGCAGGGTGGGGCGATTGCCTTCACCTTGCGGCGCAACGGAAACGCCGACATCTACGCCATCAACCAGGCCACGCGCGAGGTGGTGCGCCTGACCAGCGACGCAGCGGAAGACCGCGACCCGGCCTGGTCGCCCGACGGTGAGATGCTGGCCTTCGCCTCGCGCCGGGCCGGGAATTGGGACGTCTACTTGCTCGACCTGGTGGGCGGGGCCTTGATCCGCCTGACCCGCGACGTGGAGTACGACGGCAGCCCCACCTGGTCGCCGGACGGGGCCTACATCGCCTTCGAAGCGTACCGCCACGACAATCTGGACATCTACACTATGGACGCGGACGGGCGCAACGTCGAGCGGCTGACCACCGACGCGTCCCCCGACTACGACCCGGTCTGGTCGCCCGACGGCTCGGCCATCGCGTTCGTCTCCTACCGGGACGGGAACCAGGACATCTTTCTCTATCTGGTCGAGGGGCAGGGCGCGGGGACGGTGGTCAACGTCACCAACAGCCCCAATGCCGACGAGACCGAGCCTGCGTGGTCGCCGGACGGGGCGCGGTTGGCATACAGCGTGGGGCGCGCGGGCTACTCGCGGGTGCAGGTGAGCACGTTGGAATGGCACACCGAGGGCCTCACGACGACGCAGCGCATCGTGCAGACCTCCTCGACGGATTTGTTCGGGTCGGGGTCGGAACCGGTGTGGGCGCCCGATGGTCAGAGTGTGGTCACGGTCTATCAGCATGGCGAGCGGTCCTATCTGATTGCCTCCAGTTTGTACGGCTGGGGGCTTTCGCAGGAGATTTACAGCGCCGAGGCGTTGCTCGGCGCGCCGGCGTGGGGGGCAGAGCCACTATCGGAGCGGGCCATCGTCCGTGCGCGCTCTGTCGAACCGGAGAGCGACCCGCCGTTGTACACCGAGCTGGTCCAGTCGCCGGCGTCCGGCGGGCCATCCTA
>JAFGOJ010000505.1 GCA_016926575.1 Anaerolineae bacterium
CCCTTCCGCAAATGGGCCTGGGTTAGCGCCTCAGGCGGCCTTCACCTCTCCCCCGCCCGCCTACGGCGGGCACCCCCTCCCCTCTCCCGCTGAGCAGGAGAGGGGAGGGGGAAAGGCGGCGTAGCCGCCTGGGGGTGGGGAGAGGGCCACACGCCGCCATTTTCTGCCCGTTTGTGGTGGCCCCACCGGTGCCATGGCGACTACCCATATCGGTTAGTGTGCACCACGTCCTCCAGGGCCAGCTTACCCTGGAGCAGCGCTGCCAATTTATGTTTGTCGCCGCGCTGGAAACCGGCATGCACGTCCACAGACTGGACGGGTCGCTCCTTGGGCGGCTCGTCGTGGGTGCCCAGCGGCGTGACGGCCACCACCTCGACCTCCTCTGGGATGCCGAGCAGGCGTTTGAGCGACACGCCGCCATCCGCCATCGGGTTGCCGAACCAGCGCGTGCCCAGGCCCAGGTCGGCCGCGGCGGCCATGAGGTTCGCCATCGCCGCGCCCAGGCTGCACAGCTCCCAGTCGCGCACCAGCGCCGCGTGCTCCTCCCCCGCCCAGTCGGCGCGCCGCTGACGGCACACGACGATGAAGCAGGGCACGTTGGCGAAGTCGTCGTACAGGTGCATCAGATGGTCGACGAAGGGCTCGGGCACCTCCAGCAGGCGGCAGAAGACGTGCTCTTTCTGCATCCGCACCAACTCGGCCGCTACCCGGCGCGCCAGTTCCGGTTCGGTGACCACGACGAAGGCCCACGGCTGCGTGTTGGCCGGGCTCGGCGCGGCGATGGCAGCGCGCAACACGCGCTCGATCTTCTCCGGCTCCACCGGATCGGGCCGGTAGCGCAGCACCCCGTGACGGCGCGTGAGCGCCTCGAATGTCTCCATACCCACCTCAAAAAATCAGCCACGATTCGCGTTCGTGGCCCATCATAGGTCACTCGTACTGTGTACGCAGCTCGCGTTTGAGCACCTTTCCCGCCGCGGTGCGCGGCAGGGCGTCCACAAACGCTACGGACTTGGGGATCTTGTAGCGCGCCAGCTTCCCCTGGCAGAAGTCAAGTACCTCCTGCTCGGTCAGCACGTGGCCCGCTTTGACGACCACGACCGCCTTCCCCACCTCCTGCCAGGTGGGATGCGGCACGCCGATGACGGCCACCTCGGCCACAGCCGGGTGGTCGTAGATCACGTTCTCCACCTCGGCCGGGTAGACGTTCTCGCCGCCGGAGATGAACATATCCTTCCACCGGTCGACGATAGTGTAGAACCCCTCATCGTCGAACTTAGCCGCGTCGCCGGAGTGCAGCCAGCCGTCGACCAGCGCCTCGGCCGTGGCCTCGGGCCGGTTCCAGTAGCCGGTGGTGACATTGCCGCCGCGGATGCACAGCTCGCCCACCTCGTTCGGCCCCAGGACGTTCCGCTCCTGGTCCTGAATGGTGACGTCGGTGTGGAGCACGGGCTTGCCCACCGAGCCGGCCTTGCGCACGGCGTCCTCTTTCGAGATGAGAAAGACCGTGGGGCCGGTCTCGGTCATGCCGAAGCCCTGTTGGATAATGATGCCTTTTTCGGCGAACTGGTGCACCAGCGCCGGAGGCAGGGCCGAGCCGCCGCTGGCCCAACTGCGCACGCTGGAGAGGTCGTACCGGTCGAGCTCGGGGGACTGGGCCAGCACCAGGTAGATCGACGGCACCAGCAGCAGCACGGTGACGCGCCACGTTTCGATCAGGCCCAGCAGCGCGCCGGGGTCGAAGTCGCGCATGACCACTACCGTGCCGCCGGCGTGGAATGTCGGCCCGGCGTACAGCCCCAGCCCGCCGATGTGGAACGTGGGCAGAACGTTGAGGTTAACGTCGGCCGAGTGCAAATCGATAGCCTGCCCCATTCCCACGGCGTTGTAGAAGAAATTGCCATAGGTCACCTGCGCGCCCTTGGGCCGGCCGGTGGTGCCGGAGGTGTAGATGATGGCCCACGTGTCGTCGTAAGTGAGGCGCGGCATCGGCGCGCCCTGCGGCGACCCCGCCGCCAGCGCGTCCTCGTAGGTCCACGCGCCCGCAGAGGCCTCGCTGCCCAGCACCACCTCGGCTTCCCAGCCCACTTGCTCCCGCAGGGCATCCACCACCACCGCGAACTCCGGTTCGTAGATCACCACGCGCGGCGTGCAGTCGTTGAGGATGAAGGCCAGCTCCGGGGCCGTCAGCCGCCAGTTGAGTGTGTTCAGAATCGCGCCCACCTTCCCGCAGCCGAAGAGGACTTCGTAATACTCGGCGCTGTTCTTGGCCAGAATCGAGACGCGGTCGCCCTGTCGAAGGCCCAACGTCTCTTTGAGGAAACTTGCGCAGCGATTCGCCCGCTCGTCCAACTGCGCGTAGGTCAACTCACGGCCGGTATGCGCATCCACCAACGCCAGCTTGGACGGCGTGCGCTCGGCGTGGCGCTTGATCCAATCGAAATGGTACATCGTCAACTCCTCCTTACTAGCGATCGACCAGCAGCACCGCTTCGCCCGTAGCGACCTGGGTCCCATCCTGTTTGTGGCAGTCGGTTTTGAGGGTGATGATGCGCTTGTCGGGCCGCCAGGCGGTCACTTCGACGGTGGCGGTGATGGTGTCGTCGAGGTAGACGGGGGCCAGGAACTTGAGCGATTGGCTGAGGTAGATCGAGCCGGGGCCGGGCAACTGGGTGCCCAACACGGCCGAGATCAACCCGCCGGTGAACGCCCCGTGGGCGATGCGCCGCCCGAAGCGGCTGTGCGCCGCGAACTCGGCGTCCACGTGGACCGGGTTGAAGTCGCCGATCAGCGCTGCGAAGGTGTTCACGTCCGCCTCGGTGATGGTTTTCTCCAAACTGGCCTGTTGGCCTAATTGGAAATCTACGTTTTGTTTATCCATTCAAACCCCCTGCTCCGAAAATAGGGGCTTTGCAGGGGCTCCGCTCCTGCACCCCGCCGGGGAAACCTGCGGTTTCCCCGGACCCCTTCCGCAAATGGGCCTGGGTCAACGCCTAAGGCGGCCTTCACCCTC
>JAFGOJ010000105.1 GCA_016926575.1 Anaerolineae bacterium
AGGCCATAGAGGATGTTCATGAGAGTCGACTTGCCTGCGCCGTTCTCTCCCAGCAGGGCCATGATCTGGCCCTCTTCGAGGCTCAAGTCGATGTGATCGTTGGCTAGGACGCCGGGAAAGGCCTTTGTGATGCCGCGTAGCTCCAATACAGGGGGCATGTTTGCCTCCTTTTCAGGCAAAGTGTAACCTTCCCGGAAGCCATGTGTGAGCTTCCGGGAAGGTCTCTTACGTGATGGACTTACCAGCCCGTGTCGATGGTGCCGGCGATGATGCCTTCGCGGATCGTGTCCAGCTCCGCCTTCAGCTCATCGGAGATGTCGTCGTCGAACTCGTGGAACGGGGCGAGGCTGACGCCTTCGTTATCCAGTGTACCGTTCAAGTAACCGCCCTCGAACGTGCCGTTCATTGCCATCTCGATGGCTAGAGGAACGGTGTTGTCCATGCGCTTCATCACGCTGGTCAGAGTGACCGAGCAGTACTCTTCGGCGCTGATGCACCAGTCGGTGTCGACGCCGATCAGCATCGTGCCGGGGTTCTCGGCGATCGCGGCGGCGGTGCCCAGGCCCACGGGGCCGGCGACGGGCATGATGATGTCCGCGCCTTCGGCGATCAGGTCCTCAGCCGCACGGCGGCCGTCGTCGGTCGACTCGAAGTTGCCGACGAAGAGGTCCAGGCCCAACACCTGCACGTCGGTGCCGTGCTGCGCGTTGTAGTAGTCGACGCCGGCAGCGTAGGCGACCATGAAGATCGTTACCGGCGGAATCTCGATGCCGCCGAACGTGCCGACCACGCCGGTCTGGGTCATCCCAGCGGCCAGGTAGCCCGCCATGAAGGCGGCCTCGTCGGTGTTGAAGCCCAGGCCCATCAGGTTGGCAGGAACCTCTTCGCCGTAGTACTGGTCGATGCCGGCGAAGTAAACCTCGGGATACTGCTGGGCGAAGGCCAGCGTGTCGTCGGTGATGAGGAAGCCGACGGTGACGACCATGTTGTATCCCTCATCAACGAACTGCTGCAGGTTGACGGCGTAGTCGGTCTGCTGCTGCGACTCCAGATAGGCCACTTCGACGCCGAGCTCCTGTGCGGCGGCTTCCATACCCGACCAAGCGGTGGCGTTGAACGACTTGTCATCGATACCACCCACATCGGTTACCTGCCCAACCATGAACGGCTCAGCCGGTTCTTCGGTGGGCTCCTCGGCCGCGGGGGCGCACGCCGCCAGCAGGACGACGACGATCATTAACGTTGCAAACGAAAGGTACCATTTACGCATTTCTCTTTTCTCCTCCTAAGGAAAGTTTTTTTGAATACGACTCGCTCTTCTTCAAATACACCTTTGATATGTGACCGATACCACCTCCTTGGAACAGATCGCTCCATCTCACACACCACCGAGATGGCGCGCAAGGTGGCGACCATGTATATGCCTTTTTCCTCTTTTCGGGCCAGGGGCGCTGCTCAAGCGAACAGCTTGAGCAGTTACAATTATGAACTATTGGCGGGAAAAGTCAACCCACGCGACTGCCGACGTCCTCTTCCCCTGTGCGCCCCAAGCCGGTCAACTGCCGGTAGGCCACGGTCCAAAAAGCGGACGCGAACGTCTCTATCACGCTGTTGAGCGCCGAACTGATCAGCCACAGGATCGCCGTCACGCCGAACACGATCCCCAACGCCGCCGAAGGCGCCGAGAGGGTCAGCAGCACGCGCGAGGTCAACAGCGCCGTCACGAGCAGCCCCAGCGGCGCGCCGAGGAGCACGAAGACCAGCGCGCCAATCGCCAGCAGCGTCGACGCCAGAACGAGCACCGGCCCGGTGTTGCCGCGCACTACCTCCCACATCCGCAACAGGCTGCCCCAGACCGAGCGGCGTTCCAGCACGCACGCCTGCAGCGCCAACCGCTGTATCACGCCGAGCGGCAGCCATAGCACCAGGCTCAGGCACACCGCCGGGGCCAGGCACAGCAGGCTGGCCCCCAACACTTCCAGCAGCGTGAGCGCCTGCGGCGAGATGTTCGCGCCGACGGGAATAGCGCGCAGGCTCAACAAGGACGGGAGCAAGCCGACGGCCCCCAACAGGATCAGCGGCGCGCGCAGGAGCAGAATCAGCAGAAACGCCGAGCGGAAGTGCGTCCTGCCGGCCGCCCATGCCGTCTTCAGCGTGACCCGCCCCCCGTTCTCGATGTGATTGACCTGCTCGGTCAGCGCAGCCTTGCCGAAGGCATTCACACCGACCAATCCCAGCGTGACCAGCAGGGCCAGCAGCAGGGCAGCGATGACCGCCGGCACGTAGGCCGGTCCGGCGATGAACCCGACCAACCAGTCCTGCACCTCAACCGGCAGATCGCTCCAGTTGGCGTTGGGCAGGCGCACGCCCAGGGCGGCCAGCAGCCCAAACAGCCACAGCACCTTCTGCCGCCAGACGATGCGCCAGGCGCGTTTCAATACGTATCCGTAATCCATCATTCCCACTCGATGGTGGCCGGCGGTTTGGAGGTGACGTCGTACACCACCCGGTTCACCCCCGCCACCTCGTTGACGATGCGGCTGCTGATGCGCGCCAGCAGGTCATGATCGAGCCGGGCCCAGTCCGCGGTCATGAAATCCTCCGTGGTGACCACGCGCAGGGCGATCACGGCATCGTAGGTGCGGTTATCGCCCATGACCCCCACGGTGCGCACCGGCAGGAGCACGGCGAACGCCTGTTGGGTCTCCTGGTGCAGCAGGCCCGCGTCGCGCAGCTCGGCCAACAGGATCGCGTCGGCGGCGCGCAGGGTCTCCAACCGTTCCCAGGTGATCTCCCCCAGGATGCGCACGGCCAGGCCCGGTCCGGGGAACGGCTGCCGCCAGACGATCTCTTCCGGCAGGCCCAGCGCCTCGCCCACGGCGCGCACCTCGTCCTTGAACAGGTAGCGCAGCGGTTCGACCAGCTTCAGCTCCATGTCCTCCGGCAGGCCGCCGACGTTGTGGTGGGTCTTGATGCGCCGGGCGGTGGGCCGGTCGGGCGCGGCGGATTCGATCACGTCGGGGTAGAGCGTGCCCTGGGCCAGGAACTCGACCGCGCCCAGGCGCGCCGCTTCCTGTTCGAACAGGCGCACGAACTGTGTGCCGATGATCTTCCGCTTCTGCTCCGGCTCGCTCACCCCCTCCAATGCGGAGAGGAACGCCTCTGTGGCGTCGAGCGCCACCAGCGACATGCCCATGTGCGTCTGGAACGTGTGCACCACCTGCTGCGGCTCGCCCTGGCGCAGCATCCCCGTGTTGACGAAGATGCTGGTCAGCCGGTCGCCGATGGCGCGGTGGACCAGCGTGGCGGCGACGGCGGAGTCGACCCCGCCGCTGAGGCCGCACACCACGCGCCCGTCGCCCACCTGGGTGCGGATCGCGCCCACCGCCTCTTCGACGAAGGCGGCCGGGGTCCACGTGGGCGCGCACCCGCACACGTCGACCGCGAAGCGGCGCAATATCTCCCGCCCGGCGGGGGTGTGGGCCACCTCGGGGTGGAACTGGACGCCGTAGTAGGCCCGCCGGGGGTCGCCCAGCGCGGCGACGGGTGAGTTGGCGCTGCGCAACAGGATGTCGAAACCGGGCGGCACGCGTTCGACCCGGTCGCCGTGGCTCATCCACACCTGTGTTTGCTCGCGCAACGGGGCGAAGAGCGGCGCGTCGCTCAGAGGTTCGACCTGCGCCAGGCCGTACTCGCGCCGGGGCGTCGCCGCCACCTGCCCGCCCAGGCCGTGGGCCAGCAGTTGCATGCCGTAGCAGATGCCCAGCACCGGCAGGCCGCTGTCGAGGACGTAGCCGGGCAGGGTGGGAGCGCCCGGCTCGTAGACCCCGGCCGGGCCACCGGAGAGGATGAAGCCCTTGGGACGGAGTGCCAGGACGTGTTCGGGCGGCGCATCCCACGCGAAAAGCTCGCAATAGACCTGGGCCTCGCGCACCCGGCGCGCGATGAGCTGGGTGGTCTGTGAGCCGAAATCAAGTATGGCGATGGCGTCGTGCTGAGTCATTCGGCCAGGATGATCCGGTCGTCTTCCATCGCAGCGATGGTGACCAGCGACTCGATGGGCACGTCCAGGGTGCTGAGAGCCTCGCGCCCGCCCTCGAATTCCTTCTCGATCAGCACGCCGATGCCCACCAGCGTGGCGTGGGCCTTCTCGACCAGGCGCACCAGGGCGGCCAGGGTGTGGCCGCTGGCGAGGAAATCGTCTACGACCAAGATGCGGTCTTCGGGTTTGAGGTACTCGGGCGAGGCCATCAGCAGCACCTCGACGCCTTTGGTGTGGGAGGGCGCGCTCTCGACGTAGACCGGTTCGGTCATCGTGACCGGCTTGCGCTTGCGGGCGAAGACGACGGGCACCTCCAGGGCCAGGCCGGCGGCCAGGGCCGGGGCGATGCCGGAGATCTCGGCGGTGAAGATCTTCGTTACCCCTTTGCCTGCGAAACGGCGCGCCAGTTCTTCCCCGGCGCGTCGCATCAGCAGGGGATCGATCTGGTGGTTGATGAACCCATCCACTTTCAAAATGCCATTGCCCAGATTTTGACCTTCTTCTCGGACCAACCGTTTGAGCTCTTCCATAATTGCAACTCCTGTGTGTGATATATACATTTTACACGACCTTCACTGGAAGGCAAGGCCGTGGGGGCCGCAGGGTCTAACCCTGCGGGGGGGGGGCCTCGTTCACCAGGGCCTTGTGGGACGCGGCATGCCGCGCTCTACGGGCTGGTCGTTCACCCTCCCGCCACACGGCCTGCGCGTGATGGACTGCGCCGGGGTGTGTGAAATTTGTCACTTGCCCTTGCGTTTGGGCTATGCTAGGATATAATGAAGTATGAGGCAGTTGTGAATCGTTTGGGTACGTAACTACAGAGGTGCAATGACCAAAGGAACAACGGCGGTAACTGCTCAGCTTACGCTTCGCAGTTGCCTTTCCCGCCGCGAAAAGGGGGAGTGAGGGTTTTGCGGGCGGCGAAGCCGCCCGCAAAACCCCCAGTTCTCCCTTTGACGCGCCAGGCGGGTAACTGCCAGGCGCACAG
>JAFGOJ010000506.1 GCA_016926575.1 Anaerolineae bacterium
ATCCCGAGCTGCCCCTCGGCACGCAGATCGAGGGTGGGAAGGTGTTGGGCCGCCCGGAAGATCTGGCCCAACTGATCGACCGGCTGGGGGTGGAAGAACTGATCGTCATCCCCACCGCGCTGCCACGCCAGGTGCTGCTCGGCCTCTACCGCGACTGGGGCACGGACGAACGCGTGTCGATTCGCCTCTCGTCGGGGTTGTACGAGCTGTTCACCACCGGCGTGCAGGTGAAAGAGTTGGGGTGTATCCCGTTCGTCACATTGAACCGCACGCGCATCACGGGGCTCGACGCGGTGATGAAGGCGGCGCTGGATTACGCCGGCGCGTTGGTTGGCGTCGTCGTGCTGGCTCCATTGTTCGCGGCGCTGGCGCTGTGGGTGCGCCTCGACTCACCCGGGCCGGCCATCTACCGCCGCCGCGTGGTGGGGCTGTACGGCCGGCCGTTCGACGCCTACAAGTTCCGCACGATGCGCGTCGACGCCGACGTCTATCTGGAAGCGCACCCCGAGCTGAAAGCTGAGTGGGCGCGCGAGGGAAAGGTGCGGGACGACCCGCGCATCACGCGCGCGGGTCGCGTCCTGCGGGTGTGGAGCCTCGACGAGTTGCCCCAGTTGTTCAACGTTCTGAAGGGCGAGATGAGCCTGGTCGGCCCGCGCATGGTCACCCAGGTGGAACTGGATCATTTCGGCCATTGGCAGCACAACTTGCTGACCGTCAAACCCGGCTTGACCGGGCTGTGGCAGGTCAGTGGGCGGGCGGACTTGTCCTACGCAGAGCGGGTGCGCCTGGATATGCACTACATCCGCAACTATTCGATTTGGTTGGACGTGCGTCTGTTGTTCAACACCGTCTCGGTGTTCACGAAACGGCGCGGCGCGTATTGAATCCCTTGGTGACTGCTCAGCTTGCGCTTCGCAGTTGCCTTTCCCGCCGCGAAAAGGGGAGTGGGGGTTTTGCGGGCGGCGAAGCCGCCCGCAAAACCCCCTGTTCTCCCTTCGACGCACCAGGCGGGTAAGTGCCAGGCGCACAGCCTGAGCAGCTACATCCCTTGATCGATTCGGCGACAACGACATACGGAGGGAAGCATTCATGTTGGTAGCGAGAGCACCGGTGCGGATCAGTTTCGGAGGCGGGGGAACCGATTTCCCCGAGTATTATGAGCGTCACGGTGGGGGGATGGTGGTCAGCACGGCCATCGACTACTACGCCTACACCCTCATCTCCCCCAGCACGTCGGATGGAGTACAGATCATTTCGGCCGATTACCGCGCCCTGTGTGAGCGTCCGACGTGCGAAGACTTGATCTGGGACGGTGACCTCAGCCTGCCCAAGGCCATCACCTACTACTTCAACCTCCACAGCGGGGTCAGCATATTCCTGGCCTCACAGATTCCGCCCGGCACCGGGTTGGGGTCATCGGGGAGCGTGGCCGTTTCGATGATCAAGGGGCTGGCGCACTGGTGCGGCCTCGATTTCGGCCCCACGGAGACGGCGGAGCTGGCCTGCTACATCGAGATGGAGAAGATGGGCATGCCGGTCGGCAAGCAAGACCAGTACGCGGCGGCCTTTGGCGGTCTGAACAAGATCACCTTCTCCCGCCGCGGTGTGGAGGTCGAACCGCTAACGATGCCGCAGGGGAAGAGCGCGGCGTTGGAGCAGCGCCTGATGCTCTTCTTCACCGGCACGTCGCGCCAGTCGTCCACGATCCTCCGCCAGCAGAAGCGGGCCAGCCAGGAGGACGACCCGGCGACGCTGCGACGGCTGGGGGCGATCAGGCAGTTGGGGGAGTACATTTACGATGCGCTCTCTGCCGGCGACCTGGAACTGTTCGCCAAGCTGCTGCACCGCTCGTGGATGGAGAAGCGCCGGCTGGCGGACGGGATCACGAACGACTTCATCGATCGGTGTTACGATACGGCGCGGGATCACGGCGCGGTGGGGGGGAAGGTGACGGGCGCGGGCGGCGGTGGGTTCTTGATGCTGTACTGCCCGGTCGAGCACCAAGAGGAGGTCACGCGCGCGCTCACGGCGCTTGGCCTGCGCCGCCGCCCGCTGCACTTCGAGGTCGAAGGGGCGCAGGTGATGTACACCCACTCCTGGACTGAGTTGCAGGTTGCGCCGCAGGCGTTTTCCGACAGCTCGGTCAAGCCCGGCGAAAAGTGGATCTACTGAAGGAGAGGAAGCGTGGATAGCGTGCGACGGTATCTGGATCAGGTGTCCGGTGTCTTGGCGGAGTTGTCCCTCCCAGCTATCCGCGAAGTGGTCGATTTGCTGTTGAGTGTCAACTACGTGGGCAGCAAGGTCTTCACACTGGGCAATGGGGGCAGCGCGTCGACGGCCTCCCACTTCGCGTGCGATCTGGCCAAGGGGACGATCACGCCCGGGCGCTCTCGGTTCCGCGTCCTGGCGCTTACCGACCCTGTCCCGTTGATGACTGCGTGGATCAACGACACGAGCTACGCCGATGTCTTTGCCGAGCAGTTGTTGAACCTCATCGACCGCGGGGATGTGGTCGTCGCGTTCAGTGGCAGCGGCAACTCCCCCAACGTATTGCGCGCGGTCGAACTGGCCCGCGACGTGGGTGGGATCACGGTCGGTTTTTCGGGGTTTGGCGGCGGCAAGTTGAGCGATCTGGTCGACGTCCCCGTCGTGGTGCCGTGCGATTGCATGGAGCAGATCGAAGACGTTCACCTGGTGCTGTGTCATCTGATCTGCACCGTTCTGCGCCAGCGCCTGGTGGAGATCGAACCACCGGTTTCGCTGGCGCTGTACTCAGTATCGGCCTGGCCGGCCATGGCGCCGCGCCGTTGATCGCGTGCATGAGGCCAGATGGGGGACGTGATGACAGCGCAGAAAAAGAGGATCGTCTACATCGAAGACGAACCCGAGATGATCCGGCTCGTGCGGCTCATTTTCCGGCACGAACCCATCGAACTGATCGGCGCTGTGGGAGGGCTGGATGGGCTGGCGCTGATTCAGTCGCTCAAGCCCGATCTGGTGTTGCTCGATTTGATGATGCCCGGGTTGGACGGCTGGGAGGTCTACCAGAGGATGAAAGAGCACACGGAGATGAAGGACATCCCCGTCATCGTCGTCACCGTCAGATCGACCCGCGTCGATAGAGCGTTGGGCCTACACATCAAGAAAGTGGATGGGTACATCACCAAGCCCTTCGAATTGAACGATTTGATCGACAACGTGCACGACGTGTTGTATAGAAGCCACGCTTGACACAGATGCCGACGCTCAACAGGGTTTCTGGTCTGCGCGTGGCAGTGTGAACGTGAACATGCTGCCCTTCCCCACCTCGCTCTCGACGGTCGTCTCTCCGCCCATCCGCTCCACGAAGCGCCGCACGATGGCCAGCCCCAGCCCGTAGCCCTTGGCCTGGTCACGACCCAGGCGAATGAAAGGGTTGAACAGGTTCGACTGCTCGTCCTCCGGGATGCCCGGGCCGTTGTCTTTGACCCAAAAGCGGACCATCTCGTTGGGTGCGTCGTCTGCCCCCAGCTCGATGACGGGCGGCTGGCTTCCGTACTTGACCGCATTACTGACGTAGTTGACCCACACCTCTTCGACCCACTGTTCGTGCCCCAGCGCCGTCGGCCAGGCCTCGGGCGCGACGATCGTCGCGCCGCGCTCTTGCAGGGTGTAGGCCAGGTTCGTCTGGGCGTATCGAACGATCTTCGCCATATCCAGCGGCTTCAAATCGATCTCTGCCTGTGAAGCGTGGGCCAGCATCAACAACTGCTCGATGGTCTTGCTCATCTTGCGCCCGGTCAGTTCGACGGTCCGCAGGTGCTCCTTGATCTCTTTCGCCGACATCGAGTCGCAATGGCGTTGGAGTATCTCGGCAAACCCGATGATGTTCGCCAATGGGTTCTGTAAATCGTGGGCCGTGATGTAGGAGAAAGCGTCCAGCTCTTCGTTGCGCTGCTTAAGGCTCTCGTTGACGCGCCGCAATTCCATCATGTCCCTGAAGCGGATCAAAGCAATGGTGATGGCACGCTCCAGTTGGTTGGCGTCCGGCGGCTTGATCAAGTAAGCGCCCACGCCGACCAAAGCGGCCTCTTCGATCAGGTCGGAGCTCTCGAAGGCTGTCAGCACTACCACCGGCGTCGGGCAGGATGCCTGGATGCGGCGTGCGGCTTCCAACCCGCTGATCCCTGGAATGCGGATGTCCATCAGCACCACGTCGGGCTTCAGCGATTGCGTCATATCAACGGCCTCGAAGCCATTCACCGCCTCTCCGATGACGGTGTAGCCGGTTTCGACCAACACCCCCTGGATCATTTCGCTGACCGGGTAATCGTCTTCGACGATCAACACGCGCACGTCTTTCTTGTTGTTCATGTCACGCCCCTTGGTTCGAGGCTGCCGTTCGAAAACGAATCGAGGCGACGGCCCCATGTTGGTTGGATAGGGAGAGCGTGCCCCCTAAATTTCTGCTCACGATATTTTTGATCAGATTGAACCCCACATTGTGCTGCTCCAGCCGCGCCACCGGCTCGGGATAGCCCGGCCCATTGTCCTTGAACGTCAGGGTGACGGTATCGCCTTCTCCGTCGATGTCCACAGTGATGTCCACAGTGCCTTGCTCTGGCAACCTGTGTTTGACGGCGTTGGTCGTCAGCTCGGTGAGCACCATCGTCAGGTGGCGCGCCTGATCCGGCGTGACGCAGGTGGGAGAGGGGCTCACATTCACGGAAACCTGCGCCTCCTGGGGCAGTGTGTGCAACACGGTGTGGATGATTCGACTTGCCATATCAGACAGCAACAGCGGTTGCCATTGGGACGCGGTCAGCATGCTGTGCACGGCCGCCAGCCCCTGTACTCGGCTGATCAAGTCCGCCAAGATGACCTGGTACGTTTCCTGATTCTCTACGCCGGCGTGCCGTTTCTCGGCGTAGAGCAGGCCGACGATGGCGGTCAGGATGTTCTTGACCCGGTGGTTCGCCTCGTGCAGGAGCAACGTCTTGGTTTCCGCGTCGCGCTGCGCCTGTTCGTACAGCCGCGCGTTGTCGATGGCAATCGCTGCCGTCGCTGCCAACGGCTCCAACAGGTTGACGTCTTTCTTGTCGAAGCGGGAAACTTCCGTGTCCACGACCTGCAACACGCCCAGAATCCCCTTCTTCGTGCGCAGCGGAAGGGTCAAGATCGACCGCAAGGGCAGGCCGCTCTCGTGCGCCACGTGCGGATAGTGGCGCGCGTCGGCTAAGGCATCCGCTACGATCAAAGACTGTCCTTCTTGTGCCACCCATCCCGCCAGGCCCTCGCCCGGCCGGAGCCGCCATCCCCGCACCACGGTTTGCTGCTGGCCCGTTGCCTGCCGGCACACCAACTCCTTTGTGTCGGGGTCCTGCAACCACACCGACGCCGCCACGACGCCCATCAAGCGGCGAATCTCCTCCAACAGCGTCACCAGCACCATGTCCAGATCGAGCGTGGAAGTCAGCGTCCGGCTGGCCTGGTTGATCAGGGCCAACTCGCGGGTCTGCTGCCGCAGCGCGTGCTCGACGCGCTCGCGCTCGGCGATCTCTCGTTGTGCCTGCTCGTACAACTGCGCGTTGGTGATGGCGTTGGCTAACTGGTCGGCCATCGCACTCAAATACACGATGTCTTCCTGGGTGAACGCGTCTTTCTGCGTGCTCTGGACGGTCAGCGCGCCGATAGGCCTGCTGCGGCTGATGAGCGGCAGCGCCAGTTCCGAGCGGGTCTCCGGCAACATCGGATTGGGAAATCGGAGCGCATCTTCGCCGATATCCAGCGCGATACGCGGTTTCTGGCGGTGGATGCACCAGCCGACCATCGACGTATCGCTCACTTCGAGGCGGTGCCCCCGCCTCACCATCTGTTCCCCTGCCTCGCCCGTGCCTGCTTTCAACACCGCCCACCGCCCCGGTTCTCCACTCCACGCCCCACTCTGGTCCACCAGGAACAGCCCCACGTAGTACAGCCCGAAGCGCTCTTTGATCAGATTGGTGACGCGCTGGATCAATACGTCTGGATCGAGGATGCTTCCGGCGAAGTGGGATACTTCGGCAATCGTCTCCAGCTGGGTGTTGTGGCGCTGGAGTGCAGCCAGGGTGCGTTCCTGTTCCCTGGCGTGTTGCGATAGAACCTGCCGCCGTGCTTCGTTTTCTTCGACGACGTTGTGAATGACGCAGTGGAAGCCGGTGACATAGCCCCCAGAGTCGCGCATCGGGGTGGCGGTGAGGGTTACGGGCAGTGGTTCGTCCCCTTTCGTCGGCAAGAGGACGATCCAACTGTGCCGTTCGCTCTGGCGCGCGCGCGCCAGCTCGATTCCGGCCTGTGGCTGTGGCAGGCGCGCCACGACGTCGTCCAGGGTCTGCCCCACCAGTGACGTCTGAGGCACGTCAAACAGCGCGGCAGCGGCACGATTCGCCTCTCGAATGACGCCGTCGCTGTCCAGAACGACTTGGCTGCCGGGGGCTATGTCGAACAGCTCCCGGTAGAGTTGTCGTTCAGCGTCCGTAGATGCGGGAATTTGTGGGCCTCCTCGAGTGCTTTCTGACCTGAAAAAAGTATACTTCATCCGTAGCCAAAAGACAAGTTCGAGGGGAGCGTCCGGGAACCTAAAAAGCCGCCCAGAGGGCGGCTTTTTAGTCGGGGCGGACGGAATTGAACCGTCGGCCTCTACAACCCCATTGTAGCGCGCTAGCCTGACTGCGCTACGCCCCGAACTAATTGGATTATACCAGACTCGTTGTTTTTTGACAAGCCGAGGACGG
>JAFGOJ010000106.1 GCA_016926575.1 Anaerolineae bacterium
GGCCACCACAAAGGGCAGAAAATCGCTTGTGGTGGCAGACCTGACAGGTCTTGGAGACCTGTCAGGTCTAAGGCGGGCTATTTTCGGATCAGAACCGAGGAGGTTAGCCATGGAAGAACTCGTGATCGAAGGAGGGCATCCCCTGCGGGGGACGCTGACGCCCAGCGGCAACAAAAATGCCGCGCTGCCGGCGCTGGCGGCGTGCCTGCTGACCGACGAACCGGTCGAGCTGCGCAACATGCCCAACATCCAGGACGTACACACGATGGCTGGCTTGATGGCGGGCCTCGGCGTGGACGTGGCACAGCTCGACCCGCACACGTGGCGGCTGCACGCCAGGGACGTCTCGGCGAGGTCGTTCGATGGGGAGTCGTTCCGCCGTATCCGCGGCTCGATCCTCCTGGCCGGGCCGATGTTGGCCCGCCTGGGCGCGGTGGAGCTGCCCGCACCGGGCGGCGACGTCATCGGACGGCGGCGGGTCGACACGCACTTCCTGGCCCTCAACCAATTGGGCGCGGCGGTCGACCTCGACGGGCGCTTCCAACTGAAGGCCGCGCAACTGCGCGGGGCCGACATCCTGCTGGACGAGGCCTCGGTCACCGGCACGGAAAACGCCGTCATGGCTGCGGCGCTGGCAAAAGGGACCACCATCATCCGCAACGCCGCCTCCGAACCCCACGTCCAGGACCTGTGCCACATGCTCAACGCCCTGGGCGCACAGGTCGAGGGCATCGGTTCGAACATGCTGACCATCCACGGCGTCGACCGGCTACACGGCGGGGCGTTCACCATCGGGCCGGACTTCATGGAAGTGGGCAGCTACATCGCTATGACGGCCATGACCGGCGGCGAGGTGCGCATCCAGAACGCCGCGCCGCAGCACCTACGCATGGTGCGCTACGTCTTCGAGCGGCTGGGCGTGCGGATCGAAGTGGATGGAGACGACGTTCTGGTGCCCGCCGACCAATCGCTGGCCGTAATGCCGGACATGGGCGGCGCGATCCCCACCATTGCCGATGCGCCCTGGCCCGCCTTCCCCGCCGACCTGATGAGCATCTCCATCGTCCTGGCGACCCAGGCCGAGGGGATGGTGCTCTTCCACGAGAAGATGTTCGAGAGCCGGCTGTATTTCGTGGACAAGCTGATTTTCATGGGCGCGCGGATCGTGCTGTGCGACCCGCACCGGTGTGTGGTATACGGGGCGTCACGGTTGCAGGGCGACGCGCTGATCAGCCCAGACATTCGCGCCGGCATGGCATTGGTAGGGGCCGCGCTGTGCGCGAAGGGCCAGAGCGTCATCCGCAACGTCGACCAGATCGAACGCGGGTACGAGAACATCGAAGGGAAATTGAAACAGCTCGGCGCGCGCATCGAGCGCGTGGAACGGTAGTGGTGCGATAAAACGCGCTGCGATCACTCCGCCGGATTGAAATAGTTGTAGGTGGCAGTGGCGACGTCGCCGATCAGAGGGTTGGAGATCTCCCAGTCGAGCCAGGTGGGGGTGTAGAGGAAGATCACCAGCACGAAATCGCCCTGCGGGGTAAAGGCGATGCCCGCGTCGGCGTGGGTGGTGGAGATGAGGCCTTGCTTGTGCGCCAGCAGCGTGTCGGGAGGCAGGCCAACCTCGATCATGCTGTCGATGCGATTCTGGCGCATCATCCCCAACATCGCCTGACACTCCTGCGGCGTCACGCTATCCGGGTAGATCAGGCGCAGCGTGCCGCCGCCCTCCGCGCACTGGTAGAGCATCTCCAGCAGCAGCCCTACATCCTGCGCCGTGGTCTGCATATAGGGATCAGGCTCGGTGCTGACGTCGGTGCGGGAGTTGGCAGGCGTGACGATGGCGTAGGGGAGCGTTTCCTCGTCGTAGGGCGCGGCCATGAAGGTATTGAGCAGGCCCAGGCGCGTCATCGATGCGGTCAGGGTCTCCACGCCCTGAAACGGGTCGCCGTTGCCGACCACGTCGGCAATCAGCGCGTTGGCGGTGTGGTTCTCGCTCTCGGTGATCGTCCAGGTAAGCAACTGCGTCTGGGTCAGATTGGGAGCTACATCCAGGGAACGGTACGTTTCGAGAGCGACCGCGATCTTGAGCACGCTCATGCCGGAGAACGCCACCTCAGCATTGATCCCCAACTCGTCGCCGGTCTGCAAGTCCTTGACGAAGACCGCCGCGACGCCGTAGAAGTTGTCCACGAGCGTGGTGAGCATCGCCTCGAGCTGGGCCATCTCCAGCGCGGGGGCGTCTTCGACGACGACGACCAGCTCGGCATGCCGATCGACGGCGGAGAGGAGAGCCGCGGCGACGCGCTGGCGCGAGGCCTCGACGTCCATCTGGTAGCCTGGAAGCCCGGCGCGGAAGGAGAGCACCTCGGGCAGCGGGACGGCGGATTCGGAGGGGCGGTCGTACTGCTGCGCGGCCAGGGTCAGGAAGCTGGTCAGCATCTCGTTGGAGTAGGTGGCGGCGGGCTGGAGCGTGGGGGTTTCGATGCTGTTCCCCATCACGTAGCCGATGAATCCGTCCAAAGTGCCGCGCTCGGCCAGCGCGTCCTCGATGACGGTGCGCGTGCCATCCGGATCGAACTGGAACGTGACATTCGTCGGCGTCAAATAGAGGGTTTCGTCCTGGTAGGTGATGACGACTTCTTGCGCCAGAGCGACCTCGAGGTCGGTCAAGGCCTGGTCGATGGACTTGCCCCCGATGTCCATCCCGGCGACCGTCATCCCCTCAGGGAGGAAGCGCAGGCTGGCGCGGTAGCGGATGAACTGCCAGCCGAGCAGGGCCAACAAAACGCCGGCGACGATGACGAGAATCCAGACAATCAGTTTGCTTCTTTGGCGCATCGAACCCTCCAGATGGCAAATTATAACACATGCGCCCGTGCGCGCCAATGCCCCTCTCAATTCTAACGCGGATTTAACAGAAAAGCATTGACTTTATTTCCGAAACGTGGTAAAATCTAACGCGACGACAGGTACGAGACCTGGACGACGAGAAAGGAAAAAGACCGTGTTCGAAAACGCCGTTTACCTGGACAATGCAGCCGCCACTCGTATGGACGAGCGCGTGCTAGAGGCAATGACCCCGTATTTCTTCGACAAGTATGCCGTGGCGACCTCGCAGTTCGGCTACTCGCTGGGTGTGGACGCGCGCGACGTGCTGGACGAAGCGCGGACGGAGATCGCGGCCGTGTTGGGCGGCGATCCGGAGACGTTCGTGTTCACCTCCGGCGGCACGGAATCCAGCAATCTGGCACTCAAGGGCGTGGCGGCGGCGTTGGGCGACAAGAAGGGACGTCACCTCGTCGTCAGCGCCATCGAGGACTTTCCGGTCTTGCACAGCGCCCGGTCGCTGGAGCGACAGGGATTCGCGCTGACCACCCTGCCGGTCGACGCCGATGGGCGCATCGACCTGGACCAGTTGCGCGACGCCATCCGGCCCGACACGATTCTGGTCTCCATCCAGACGGCAAACCAGGAAATCGGCACGCTGCAGGACGTCGGGGCCATTGCCGAGATCGCCCACAAGAAAGGGACGCTCTTCCACACCGACGCAACGCACAGCTTCACGCGCGTCCCATTGGACGTGCGCGCGGTGCCGGTCGATTTGGTGACAGTCTCCGCACACACGCTGCACGGCCCGAAGGGCATCGGTGGGCTGTACGTGCGCCAGGGCACCCCCATCCGCAAGTGGATGGACGGCGGGTTCCAGGAATTCGACCTGCGGCCGGGCGTCGAGAACATCCCCGGGGCAGTGGGATTCGCCAGGGCCGTGGCATTGGTCACGCCGGAGGAGACCGCGCGCCTGCAGGGGATGCGGGACGCGTTGGTCGAGCGGCTGCTGGGGATACCGGACACACAGTTGAACGGCCATCCGCAGCACAGGCTGCCGCACAACGCCAACATCTCCTTCCGGTTCGTCGAAGGGGAATCGCTGCTCTTGCACTTGGACATGCGCGGCTTCGCCGTCAGCACGGGCTCGGCCTGTTTCAGCCGCTCCCTGGAAGCCAGCCACGTCATCCTGGGCATCGGCGGCAACCACGAGCGCGCGCACGGTTCGGTGCGTTTCACGTTCGGGCGGTACAACGCGGCGGGGGACGTCGACGCCGTGGCGCAGGCCATCGCCGAGGTGGTGGCCGAACTGCGGCGCATCAGTCCATTAGGAAAGCGCTAGTCGTGACAATCGGTGTCCAAAATATAACGATAAATAGGAGAGAACCATGCTAAGCGAAAAAATGCAAGCGGCCATCAACGAGCAGATCAAAAACGAGTTATATTCTTCGTATTTGTACCTGGCGATGTCGGCACACTGCGCGGCGGAGGGCCTGCCGGGCACCGCGGTCTGGCTGCGGATGCAGGCGCAGGAAGAGTTGGAGCACGCGCTGAAGTTCTTCGACTACGTCAACGAGCGTGGCGGGCGGGTCGAACTGCACGCCATCGACAAGCCGGCCGTCCACTTCGAATCGCCGCGCGCCATCTTCGAAGAGGTGCTGGCGCACGAGCAGAAGGTCACCGCGCTGATCAACAACCTCTACGAAGTCGCCCTGGCAGAGAAGGACTATCCCTCCCAGATCATGCTCCAGTGGTTCATCAACGAGCAGGTGGAAGAAGAGGCCAGCGTCAACGAGATTCTGGACCTGCTGAAGCTGATGGGCGACAAAGGCCACGCCTTGGCGATGTTGGACCGGCAGTTGGGCCAGCGCGAGGCGGATTAGTCATCACCGGAGGAACCCAAAATGCCTTTGCCATACAGTGAAATCGTTATGGAACACTTTCGCAACCCGCGCAACGTCGGGCGGATCGAGGACCCGGACGCCAAAGCGGTGGAGGGAAGCCCCTCGTGTGGGGATATGGTGGCGGTCTACCTGATGGTGGACGAGGAGAGCCAGCGCATCACCGACATCAAATTCGAATCCTACGGCTGCGCCTCGAACATCGCCACCGGTTCCATCATCACCGAATTGGCCAAAGGCAAGACCATCGGCGAGGCCAAGACGATCACCTGGAAGGATGCCGCCGACGCGTTGGGCGGGCTGCCGCCGATCAAAACCCACTGCTCGGTGTTGGCGGTCGATGGCCTGCGCGCGGCCGTCGAGAACTACGAAGAGCGTCACGGCCTGGTCAAAGAGCGCGAGGCCACTACGGTCGAGGTCATCAAGAAGCGCCTCAAGCACGTGATGAACCCCGTGGTCGGGTTGGACGTGGTGCGCACCAACCTGGTGAAAGGGATCGAGGTCTCCGACGGCACGGTGCGCGTCGAGCTGGATTTGCGCGAAGACCACCAGTTCGCCGCCTCGATGAGCGAGGAGATCAGGGAGAAACTCGAACCGCGCTGGGACGTCCAGCACGTCGAGGTGGTGTTCGTCGGATAGGAGGCAGCCATGGCCGAGATTACGGTAGACGTGCGCGGGCAGACCTGCCCCGTGCCGCTGGTCGAGATGCGCAAGGCCGTGCGCAAAGCCGCCCCGGGCGACATCGTGGTCGTGCTGGGCACGCACCCGGCTTCGAAAGAAGAAATCCCCATGGCGGTCGAGGCGCTGCGACTGAACCTTCTGAGCGACGAAGGGACAGACACGGACTGGACCATTCGCATTCAACGCTAGACGTGCGCGCAGGGTCAGCAGGGTCAGGTATAGCCGTCGAAACGTCATTCGGCGGCTATATTTCTAAACCATACCTCTGCTTGCAATGAGCCGGTTTGGAGGGTAAAATGGAACAACCACAAGAGATCAACCCCCAACGCGCGACGATCGTCCTGCAAAGTGGGGATATGGACAAGGTGTACAGCACGCTGATCATCGCCAACGGAGCCCTGGCCATGGGGATGGAGGTTTCGATCTACTTCACCTTCTGGGGATTGGAGCGGCTGAAGAAGAACGGCCTGGACAAAGGCCCGCTCTCGAAGATGCACTTCCTCGGCCTGGGCAAGTGGATGGTCAAGCAGCGGATGAAGAAGGCGAACGTCGCTTCACTGGAGCGCTTGTTGCAGGACTTCAAGGAGCTGGGCGGCAAGATCATCGCCTGCGAGATGACCATGGAGATTATGGGCATCCGCCGCGAAGACCTGCGCGAGGACCTGATCGACCACTTCGGCGCAGTCGGCACGTACGTCAACGAGGCTCGCACGTCGCAGATGACGCTGTTCGTTTGAACCACGAGGAGGAAGGGAATGGACGTTTTCGAAGCCATCCAGGGACGCCGTAGCCCGAGTCGGTTCGAACCCCACCCCGTGCCACGGGAGATGTTGGAGAGGGTGCTGGATGCGGCAATGTGGGCCCCTTCTCCCCAGGATATGCAGAACTGGCACTTCGTCGTGCTGGGCGGGCAGGAAAAAGATACCTTTGTGACCGCCACCCAGGTCGAGTTCACCGACCTGTTGCTGTCGCTGCAAAACTCGGGGCCGTGGACCAGCGCACAGCGGACGAACTGGTTCATCAAAGCCGCCTACGAGGCCCCGGTGCTGGTTCTGGCGTTCTCGGACACGCCCGCCAGCCTGGTGCCAGACGCGCCGCTCGCGGTCGCAGCGGCGGTGCAGAATTTGCTCCTCGCCGCCCACGCCGAGGGCCTGGCGGGGCGCTGGTTCACCGCCGGCCTGCAGACTGTCTCCGACATCGTGGCCCGTCACATCCCCGTCGGTGAGATGGAACTGGTGGGCCTGATCGTGTTGGGTTACCCCGCCGAGACCCCCACCCCATCCCCACGGCGGGAAAAACGGATCGATTGGCGGATCAGCTTTTAAGGAAAGGAGAGTTTACGATGGAAGAACCCAAGAATTGGTGGAAGTGTTCCAACTGCGGCTACACGCTTCAGGCGCCCACCCCGCCGGAAACCTGCCCGAGCTGCAAGGAGAAGTGCATCTTCATCGACGCAACCTGCTACACGCCGGAGTGTGGCGGGCCGGGTCAAATCGACCCACAAATCGGTCGCTAAGGAGGAAGCTATGCCCGAAGCCCAAGGCAGTGTACCGGGATCGAAAAACGCCCACAAGGTGATGCTCTATGCCATCTCGACGTGCGGCTGGTGTCGCCGCACCCGGCAGTTTCTGGAAGACCAAGACGTCGCGTTCGATTACGTCTACATGGATTTGATCAAGGGACAGGAACGCGAAGCGGCATTGGAAGTGGTGCGCCGCTGGAACCCCGCCACGTCTTTCCCCACCCTGGTGGTGGATGACGCACAGGCAGTGGTCGGTTACCGCGTGCCAGACATTCAGGAGGTGTTGGGACTGTGAGCGATGACATCCGCATTTCAGATGCACAGATCGACGCGCTCTACGAGCGCCTGAACCAGGAGGCCGAGGCCGCCGGATACCACCTCAACACAGACACCGAGCTCGTCCGCGTGCTGCTGGAAGGCCTCCTGGTCAACGAGCAGAGATACGGCTATTGGTCCTGTCCCTGCCGCCTGGCCACCGGGGAGCGCGAGCAAGACCTGGACATCATCTGCCCGTGCGACTACCGCGACCCCGACCTGCTCGACTGGGGGGCATGTTACTGCGCCCTCTACGTCTCCGACGAGGTGCTGAGCGGCGAGAAGGAACCGGGTCCCGTGCCGGAGCGGCGCGGGGCCGAGACCCACGCCGCAGACGACCACGAAGAAGAATTCGTCGGCTTCACCCGCAGCGGTATCCCCGTCTGGCGCTGCAAGGTCTGCGGCTACCTGTGCGCCCGCCCGCGCCCGCCGCACAAGTGCCCCATCTGCAAAGCCGACCAGGACCGCTTCGAGCGTTTCGCGTAACTGACATAAAAATAGCCACGAATTAACACGAATTGTCACGAATAATGGCTGGAATTCGTGTTAATTCGTGGCAAAAGAAATCGTATTCGCATAAAACCCAACGTAAGGAGAACGATCAATGGACTGGAACACCCCCAAAGGCATATTGCGACGCGGTATGAGCCTGGAACGAGATGGCTACCGCTTCTACACCCAGGTGGCCGAGCGCGCCTCCAGCGAGCGCGGCAAAGAAATGTTCCTCGACCTGGCCGCCCAGGAAAAGGACCACCTGCACCTGCTCCTGGCCGAGTACCAGGCCCTGGAGGAAGGGCGTCCCTGGCTGTCCTACAAAGAAGCAATGGCCGCCGACATCCCCCTCGACCCCGCTGCCCCCGACCTGCCGGGCGAAGAACCGCCCGACCCCTACCCTGTCTTCACGCCAGACCGCGAGGTCTCGCTGGAAAACGACATCGCCGCTCTCGAATACGGCCTGGACACCGAGCGCATCAGCCGCGAACTCTACGCGCAGGGCGCTGACGCCACCGACGACGCACACGCCAAAGCAGCCTACGCCTTCCTCGTCCACCAGGAAGAGAAGCACTACCAGCTCCTGCAGAACACGCACGAGTACCTGACCCAGAACGAGACCTGGTGGGACAGTGAGGAATATCCCTTCTTCACCGGGTAATCGCATGAAACCAGGCGCCGGCGACGCGTTCCAGAGCGAGACGAAATACGAGCGCGGCAGCCTCCCACGCGGCTATCTCGACTGGGCCGCCAAGCCGGCGACCTACAAGGCGTATCCAGACGCGGTCAGAATCCAGTTGAGCGCGCCGCAGACGGATGGCGGCGCGCCATTGATGGCCGTGCTCCAGCAGCGACGCAGTTGCCGCCGCTTCCAACCCGTCCCTCTGCCAGAAACCGAACTGTCCCAACTCCTGTGGGCCGCCCAAGGCATCACCCTGTCGACGCGGGACGTCGGGTTCAGGACCGCGCCCTCTGCCGGTGCGCTCTATCCGGTGGAGACGTACCTGGCGCTCAACGCCGTCGAACACATCCCGCCCGGCATCTACCACTACGCCGTCGAGACGCACGAGCTGGAACAGATCAGGCTGGGCGACGTCCGGCGCGACGTCGCCCGGGCCGCGCTCGACCAGGGGATGGCGGCCCAGGCAGCCGTCGTCTTCGTCTGGACGGCCGTCTTCCCCCGCTCGAAGTGGAAGTACAAGCAGCGCGCCTACCGCTACGTCTACCTCGATGCCGGGCACATCGCCCAGAACGTCGCCCTGGCTGCCGTGGCCCTAAACCTGGGCAGTTGCCAGATCGCCGCGCTCTACGACGACGAGTTGAACGACCTGCTCGGCGTGGACGGCGAAGAAGAAAGCGCCATCTATATGACCGTCGTCGGAAGACCGCTATAAGGAGGCGTGTATGAGCGAAAAAGTTGCCATCTTTCTATTAGCCGGACCGGAAATGCCCTGCCGCATGATCCACACGTTCATCTGGGCACTCGACATCGTCGAGCAAGGCGGCGAGGCGAAAATCGTCCTGGAAGGCGAAGCCCCGCGCTGGCTGCTGGTGCTCCCCGACCCCGAACACGGCCGCCACAAGCTCTACCAGCGCGTCAAAGAGCTGGGCCTGATCGACGCGGTCTGTAAGGCCTGCGCCATCCAGGCCCAGGCGCTCGATGCTGCGGCCGAAGAAGGGCTGCCCATCGTCTACGATGCCTCGGGCCACGTCAGCCTGGCCGCCTACGTCGAACGAGGCTACCACGTCGTGATGCTGTGAGCATCGAAGGAGCCACCCATGGGTGAGAAAATTATTGTCCGCCAGAACCGTCACTTCGAGACGGACATCCTGGCCCAAGACCCACACCATCCCGAAGACCTGACGTTCCACTCCGTCGAGGCCGTCTACCACCTGACGCCCTACGGGATGATGCTGTCGGGCCTGGGCTCGTGCACCGCCATCGTCCTCCATACCTACGCCCAGAACCACGGCCTGCCCCTGGACGAGGTCGAGCTGCACCTGGTCTACGAGCGCGTCTTCGAAGACGACTGCCAGGAGTGCGAGTCGATCCAAGAATACCGCGAGCAGATCGTGGAGACCATCGCGCTGACCGGCGACCTCACACCGGAGCAGAAGCAGCGCCTCTTCGCGGTCTCCCGCCACTGCCCGATCCACAAGCTGATGGTGCACGGGATCGAGATCGATTCCCGCCTGGACGCCGATTGATTGACAGAAAAGGAGAAACCTCTATGATCCAAAACGATGTGACCATCCGCATTGGCGGTGAGGCCGGCATGGGGCTCGATTCGAGCGGCGCCGGGTTTTGCAAGGCCCTGACGCGCGGCGGGCTCTACACTTTCGGCTTGCCCGACTATTACTCGCGCATCCGCGGCGGCCACAACTTCTTCTCCATCCGTGTTGCGCACCAGCCCCTCACCTGCGACGCCGAACCGGTGCACCTCCTGCTGGCACTCGATGTCGAGACAATCCGCCGCCACGTCGACGCCATCGTCGAAGGCGGGGCCGTCGTCTACGACGAAGCAGAAGCCATTCCCGACGAACTGCGCCGCCCCGGCGTCCAGTTCTTCCCCGTGCCCCTCAGCGCCCTGGCCGAAGAGACCGGCGGGCGGGACGTGATGCGCAACACGCTGGCGTTGGGCGTCGCCGCCGGCCTGATGCGCTTCGACGCCACGTACCTGGAGAGCATCATCCGCGACAACTTCGCCCGCAAGGGACAGGCCGTGGTCGACGCGAACCTGCGCGTGGTACAGGCCGGCGTCGAAGCAAGCCGCACCTTCCAGGCCGACTTTCCCTTCCGTATGGAAGCGGTCCCCAACGCGCCGCGCCGGCTGGTGCTGAATGGCACCGAAGCCTTCTCGATGGGGGCGCTGGCGGGCGGCTGCCGCTTCGTCGCCGCGTACCCCATGACCCCCGGCTCGCCGGTACTGCACTGGATCGCCGCCCGCGCCGACACGTACGGCGTGGCCACCAAACACGCCGAGGACGAGCTCGCCGCGATCAATATGGCCATCGGCGCGGCCTTCGTGGGCGCGCGCGCCCTGGTGCCCACCTCCGGCGGCGGCTTCTCGCTCATGGTCGAGGGGTTGGGACTGGCGGGCATCACCGA
>JAFGOJ010000507.1 GCA_016926575.1 Anaerolineae bacterium
AACGCGCGCTTTGGCAAAGTCAATGATGACCTGACGGAGCGCAACATCCGCGTGGGGCGCTTCCTCGCCATCCTCCCGCCCACCTTGGGTTACCTGGTGAACCTGGGCATCGTCTTTGTGATCGGGTTCGGCGGCCTGCTGGCGATGCGCGGGCAACTTTCGTTGGGCGAGATCCTCGCCTTCAACAGCTATCTGCTCTGGGTGATGATGTCCCTCAGCCACCTGGGGATGATGGTGAGCTTTATCTCGGCCTCGGCAGCTTCGGCCCAGCGCATCTTTGAGGTGCTCGACCAGGTGTCTACAGTGGCGGATGGCGCAATGGCTCTGCCGGATGCGACGGGACGGGTCGCCCTACATGGGGTGGATTTTGCCTACGACGGCCACGAGCATGAACCCGTGCTCCAGGACATCAACCTGGTTATGGAGCCGGGGCAGACGGTCGCCTTGCTGGGGGCCACCGGCTCGGGCAAGAGCACGCTGATCAGCCTGCTGCCTCGCTTCTACGACGTGGACCGGGGACAAGTTACCCTCGGCGGCCACGATGTGCGCGCGCTCACCCTGGAATCGCTGCGCGCGCAGATTGGCCTGGCGCCGCAGGAGACGATTCTGTTTTCGGGCACGATCCGCGACAATATCCGCTACGGCCGGCCCGAAGCCGGCGACGCAGAGGTCGTAGCAGCCGCCCAGGCGGCCCAGGCCAACGATTTTATCACAAGCTTCCCCGAAGGGTACGATACGCTGCTGGGGCAGCGCGGCGTCAATCTCTCCGGGGGGCAGAAGCAGCGCCTGGCCATCGCGCGGGCGTTGCTCATGCAGCCCCGCGTGCTGATCCTGGACGACAGCACCAGTTCGGTTGACGTGGAGACGGAGGTTGAGATACAGGAGGCGCTGGAGGCGTCGAACAAAGAGCGCACCACGCTGTTGGTGGCCCAGCGCATCAGCAGCGTGCTGGGGGCCGACCAGATCGTCGTCCTCGACGGCGGTCGCATTATGGCTATGGGCAGTCATCGCGAGCTGCTGGCGACTTGCGCCATCTATCGCGAAATCTATGAATCGCAACTGGGCAACGGTCCGGGTGGGGGTGTGCATCATGGGTGAATCACAACGCCGAACACAGGCGGCAGGAACAGGCGGCGGCGGAGCGGCGAGCCGTCCGGAGGGCGCAGGGCGCTCCGATGGGCAGAATGCAGGGCCGGGCATGCCCACACCAGGAATGAAGATGGGGCGCCGGGTCGAGAAGCCCCGCAACGTGCGCGCCGTCTTCACACGGCTTATCGCCTATCTGCGCCCACACACCGCGCTCATCGCGTTGGTGATCGCGCTGGTGATCGCCGCCACCGGGCTGGCGCTCCTCGGCCCCTATCTGGTAGGCGTGGCTATTGACCGCTTCATCGCGCGCGGCGACCAGCCCGGCCTGCTGCGCGTCACGGCGCTCCTCTTCTTGACCTACACGTTG
The DNA here is from genome assembly GCA_016926575.1 of Anaerolineae bacterium. GTDB lineage: Bacteria > Chloroflexota > Anaerolineae > B4-G1 > DUEL01 > JAFGOJ01. The sequence goes on from JAFGOJ010000507.1 coordinate 1,457, forward strand.
GGGTGGCTGGCGCAGTATGCCCAGAGCTACACTGTAGTCGCGCTCACCCAACGGGTGCTGCGCGCCCTGCGGCGCGACGTGTTCGCGCACTTGCAGACGCTCTCGCTGCGCTTCTTCGACCAGCGTCCCACCGGTGAATTGATGAGCCGCCTGACCAACGACATTGACGCGATCAACCGCGTCCTTTCCCAGAGCATCGTCGAGTTGAGCGCCAGCCTGCTCACACTGGTGGGCACCGTGATCGTGGTGTTGCTGCTCAATGTCTGGCTGGCCGCCGCGGCGCTGCTCGTCGTGCCGCTGATGCTGGTCTTCACCTTACGCATGGGACGGGGCACCCGGCGCGGCTTCCAGCAGGTGCAGGCCAACCTGGGACGGCTGAACGGGGTGATAGAGGAGACCATCAGCGGGCTGCGGGTGGTGCAGGCCTTCCGGCGTGAGCGGGCGGCGCTGGCCGAGTTCGAGCGCGCCAACTTCGCCGTGCGCGACACGACGATCCACGCCCAGATGCTGATGACGCTCCTGCGGCCCATGCTGATGGTCTTCAGTAACCTGGCTATCGTCTTCATCACCGGCCTGGGTGGTTGGCTCGCGCTGCGCGATGCAGTGAGCGTGGGCGTCATTGCCACCTTTGTCCTGTATGCCCGCCGTTTCTATGAACCCCTGCTCACCCTGGCCGACCTGTATAACTCGATTCAGTCGGCCCTGGCCGGCGCCGAACGGGTCTTCGATCTCCTGGATCAGTCGCCCCAGGTCGCCGACCTCCCCGACGCCGTGGCATTGCCCCCGTTGCAGGGGCAGGTGGTGTTCGATCACGTTGACTTTGGCTACGCGCCGGACGCGCCGGTGCTCAAGGGCGTGAGCCTGACTGCCGCGCCGGGGCAGATGGTGGCCCTGGTGGGACCGACCGGCGCGGGCAAGACCACGATTGTCAATCTGCTCTCACGGTTCTACGACGTGGATCAGGGGGCCATCCTTCTGGACGGCTGTGACATCCGCCAGGTCAGGCAGGATGACCTGCGCCGGCAACTGGGGATCGTGCTGCAAGACACCTTCCTGTTCGCCGACACGGTGCTGGAGAACATCCGCTATGGGCGGCTGGACGCCACGGACGAGGAATGTATGGCCGCAGCACGCCTGGCGAACGCCGATACGTTCATCCAGCATCTACCCGAGGGCTACCAGACCTCCCTCGCAGAACGGGCCAGCACCCTCAGCCAGGGGCAGCGCCAACTGCTGGCGATTGCCCGCGCCGTCCTGGCGGACCCGCGCATCCTGATCCTGGATGAAGCGACTAGCAGCGTGGACACACGCACCGAAGTTCACATCCAAGAAGCGCTGCTCAAGCTGATGCAGGGACGCACCAGTTTCGTCATCGCCCACCGTCTGAGCACCATCCGTAACGCCGATCAAGTGCTGGTCATTGACGACGGGCGCATCATCGAACGCGGCACCCACGATACGCTCCTGGCCAAGCAAGGGTTCTACTACCGGCTTTACATGAGCCAGTTCGCCCGCGCCGAGGCAATGCCCCACGGCACTACACCGGTAACGGAAGCTCCTGGCAGCCCATAGCGTTCCGACCATCTGACGGCATTGTCGTCAGGATCTCGTATCACGCCTTATCCACTGCGCCGCCCGGCACGCCACACCGGAGCACCGGACAAACTGCCGCAGCACGTTGTGGCTGACCGATAGTACCGTAAGGTTCCTCTACACAAAGAGGCCCGTAAAGCTCTAACCGTACATCTGAATGCGCGCCCTGCCGATCAACATGTCCTACGGCACACCTTCGCCACGCGGCTACTACGGGAGGCAAAGGCTGATCTGGTGACAGTGGCCGCGTTACTGGGTCACAGCTTCCGTGACAACGGCGGCAATCTACACAGAACCGAGTGAAGCGGATTTGGTCGAGGCGGTGGCGTGGTTGGGTTAATGGTTGGTGGCTTAGAAGTCCGCCCCTGTAATGAAGTGTATCCAGAGAACACCATGCATTGACCATGGTTCTTATGCGGGTATAATGCCTTCAAACGAATACGCGATGAGGCTCGCCGGGCGCTGGCCCATTGTCGATGAGACTGATAGCCTCTACTCAGAACGCACGCGGTAACGCGCGTTGTCGGGTAGAGGCTTTTTTATTCGGAAAGGCACGTTGATGAGCAAGCATACGGGATATTACGAACTGCGTGACGCCCTGCAAGAGCCGGGGTGCGCCATCTGCCGCCTGGGCAAGAAGGTGGTGACACACTATCTGGACGGACTGATCTACGCGAATGCCAACGATTATCAAGTCCGCGCGGAAGTGAAACTGGCGCGCGGATTCTGCAACCTCCACGCCTGGCAACTGCGCGACTGTCACGGTGCAGGGCTGGACATGGCGATCTTGAGCGCCGACGTGCTGGTGGAATGGCTCCAAGCATTGCAAGGTTTCACGCCACAGGCCCCGCCACCGAATCTCTTCCAACGGTTGAGGATAGCATTAGGATTGGGCGGTGGACAACCGGATGCGATCACCCTGGCGGAAACGTTGGCCCCGCAACGTCCCTGCCTGGCCTGCCAGACCCGCGACGAGGCTGAAAGCGCGTCTATCCACGAACTATTGATCCATTTGGAAGACCCAGAAGTACAGGCTGGTTTCGTGCAATCCGGGGGGCTTTGTCTCGCTCACTTTCGACAGACACTGAAACTTGTGACGCAACCGGCACAGGTGGCAGCCGTGGTGCGCCGGCAAGAAACCGCACTACTGCCCCTCCTGGAACAACTGCGCGAGTTCATCCGCAAACACGATTACCGGTTCCAGGACGAGATGACCGCCGCCGACGGCGCAGCCTGGATCAGAGCGTTGGAAGCCGTTTCCGGGCGGCGCGGAACCCGCTGAGGCTTACCCGGCGCAACGACGATGCCTACCCATTACTGTCCGCAGTGCTGGCAAGAAGTCTCGCCCGAACAGGCGGTATGCGGCGCGTGCGGCGCGACGTTGCACGAGACCAACCGCGACCTTGTGCAACGGTATATCGATGCGCTGCGCCACCGGGAGCCCACGCTGGCGAGCCTGGCCTGCACGATGCTGGCCGAGTTGCAGGACCTACGTGCCGTGCCGCCATTGCTGGCGCTGATACAAAGTCGTCCAGCCTACGAAGTGACGTGCGCGGCAGCCGAAAGTCTGGCGCAACTTGGCGACCCGGCAGCCATTCCGGTGCTGTGGGCGCTTATGCAGGACAGCAACGCGATGATCCCGGGGCGGGTGGCGGCACTACGGGCGTTGACGCACTTCGACGCCGGCACGGCGCGCGCAGCCCTGGCCTGGGCCGCCACATGCGAGCGTCCCGCGCTGCGCGACGAGGCGGAAGATTATTTCACCCAGACGCAGGTTCAGGCAGCGTCTCGCTCACCTTCGCCAGGTCAGAATCGTCAGAAGGGGTAGCGTCGCCCTCAAAAACCTG
>JAFGOJ010000508.1 GCA_016926575.1 Anaerolineae bacterium
GAAGGAGCCCACCGCGCGCCAGCGCAAATTCCCCATATAGACCAGCAGGTCGGGCGGGATGTTGCGCACGTCGCGGTACAGATCCTCTGGTTTGAAGGCCACCGAGCCCATCGGGTTGCCCTCGTGGTCGGGGATCGCCTCGATGCGCGCCTTGACCTCATCGCGGACGCGCTCGTAGTCGGCGGCGGGGATCGTCCCCTGCGGTTCGCGCCCCGCGACGTTCAAGAAGACGCGCGCGTAGTAGCCTCCCGCGCCCCAGGCGGTGGTCTTTTCCCAATCGATCTCCACTTTCTCGAACGGGATGACGCCCGGGTAACGCGGTTCGTCCTTCAGCACCAGCAGGCCCTCCTGGCGGAACCACTCGTTGATGGCGAAGCCGCCCGCCATGGCCTGCGCGCCATGGTCAGAGACGACCAGGACAACCGTGTCGTCATCCAACATGCCCAGCATCTCGCCCAGGTGCCGGTCGAGCAGGCGGTAGTAGGCGGGGATGGCATCGGCGTAGGGATTGCCCGGTACGTGCTTGGCGTGGGCGGGGTCCCAGAACTTCCACATGCCGTGATGCAAGCGGTCCAGCCCAATCTCGACGAACATGAAAAAATCCCACGGCTTCTCGCGCAGCAAGTACTTGAGCACCTCGAAGCGCTTTTCGGTCATCGCGTAGATTTGTTCGAGCAGGAAGTCTTTGTCGTCCGTGCGGAACTGGGGCACGTCGACGTCGTAGGGGCGACCGCCGAGCACGCGGTCGATCTCGTAACGCAGTTCGTGGGGATGGGTATACTGGCGGCTGAGGCTGGGCGTGAGGAAGCTGCTGATCATCCATCCCCGCAACGGGCGGATCGGATAGGTCTGCGGCACGCCGACGACGACCGAGGTCTTGCCTGCCGCGCTGAGCACGTCCCACACGCGCTGTTCGCGCACCTGGTCGGCCGAGGCGATGGTCATGCGGTCGTAGGAGTAGTCGGCCCGGTTGCGGAAGCCGTAGAGGCCCAACATGCCGGGGTCCTTGCTGGAAAGCATCGAGCTCCACGCCGGGACGGTGATGCAGGGGATCGAACTGGAGAGCGGGCCATAGAGCCCCTCGTCGATCAGGCGGCTGATAGTGGGCAGTTGGTCCTTCAACCCCAAGGGTGACTCGGCAGCGGTGCGGAACAACACTGCCGGCGGGGCGCAGTCCCACCCTACGACGAACACCTTACGCGGGCCACGGCGTTTGAAGAGCTTCAACATCCTCCTCCTCCTCCTCCTGAATTGCGGATCGGGTTGTCGTAGGGAAAAGATTTAGCCACGAATTAACACGAATTGACACGAATTGCGCATTGGTTCGTGTGAATTCGTGTTAATTCGTGGCTTGTTTTCCAGTTAGCAGACGAAAAACTACTCTTCTTCGAGTTGGCGGCGGACGCCTTCCATCAGCACCTTGGCGACCTCGGGGCGGGTGAACTCCTCGGGCAGCATCTCGCCGCGCTCCAGCATCTCGCGCACCTGCGTGCCGCTGAGGGAGACCCAGTCCTCCCGTCCGTGCGGGCAGGTCTTGGCCGAGACAACCATCTGGCACTTCTTGCAATAGAAGGTATGCTCGAACTTGAGCGGCGTGATGCCGATCTCGTCGGCGCTGAACTGGTCGAAGATATTCTGCGCATCGTAGGTGCCGTAGTATTTGCCCACCCCGGCGTGGTCGCGCCCGACGATGAAGTGGGTACAGCCGTAGTTCTTGCGGGCAATGGCGTGGAAGATGGCCTCGCGCGGGCCGGCGTAGCGCATCGCGGCGGGGAAGACGCCCAAGACGACGCGGTCGGCGGGGTAGTAGTCCCGCAGGATCGTCTGGTAGGAGGCAATCCGCACGTCGGCGGGGATGTCGTCCTTCTTCGTTTCGCCAACCAGCGGGTGGAGGAACAGCCCATCGACGATCTCCAGCGCGGTCTTCTGAATGTACTCGTGGGCGCGGTGGATGGGGTTGCGCGTCTGGAAGCCGACGACGCTGCGCCAGCCACGGCGGGCGAACATGCGCCGCGTTTCGGCGGGCGTGTGGCGCAGTTCGGGAAACTCAGTGCGGGTGGCGCTGGGCCAATCGACCAGCCAGACGTCGCCGCCCAGCAACGTGTCGCCCTGACGGTAGACGCGGGCCACGCCCGGGTGCACCGCCTCGGTGGTGCGGTAGACCATCTCGGCCTCGCGCTCTTTCGTCGCGCTGTCGTAGGGGAACTTTTCGGCGACTTCCAGCACGGCCAGGACCTTGTCGCCCTCGCACAGCGCCACCTCGTGCCCCTCCTGAATCCGGTCGGCCAGTTCCTTGCCCACCGCCAGAGTGACCGGCACAGACCAGACCACGCCGCTGGTCAGACGCATATCGGTCACACAGCGGTCGTAGTCGGCTTTGCGCATGAAGCCGGTCAAAGGGCTGTACGCGCCTGTGGCGATCATTTCCAGATCGGACAGGCCCATTTCGTTCAACGGAATCTTCACCAGGCGTTCGGCGCGCTCGCGCACCGCCTCACGCACCTCGCCGCGCATCACGCGGTCGACCAAGACCCCACCGTGGGGGCGGATGACATCAGAATATGATTCGCTCAACGGGTTACTCCTTAACCATATAGTTTTGCTAGACAAACCGATGGGATTGTACCATGCCGAAACAGACTGTCAAGGCAGTTGCTCCCCCCCCAACTCTATGCTATACTGCACGCATCGAAACAGTATCAGCGTCATTTTGTAACTGCTCAGGCTGC
>JAFGOJ010000107.1 GCA_016926575.1 Anaerolineae bacterium
TGACCTGCACGGCCCTGACGGAAGCGGCAAAAGCACCCTGGCCGCGGCAGTGGCCCACCGGCTAGACTTGAACCACTTTCCCGACGGCGTCCTATTCCTCACCGGACACGTCGAACACCAGGACCTGCTGCAAGCCCTGTTTGACAGCTTTTACCAGTCCAGCAGCCCGGTCAAAATCACCGCGCGCCACGTGTCCACCTACCTGTGCAACCTGCGCGCCCTAGTGATCCTGGACGACGTAGGGCTAAGCCCCAAGCAAATCGATCCCGTCCTCGACGCGCTGAACGGGTCGGCCGTGCTGGTCGTCAACCCAGAATGGACCGCCGTGGGGCGCGGACAAGCTGTCTCGCTAAAGGGTCTACCCCGCCAGGAAGCCATAGCATTGTTTCAAAAGGGTTATCCCGAACAGTCCCCCCTGGTCGAGCAACTGTGCGCCGTGCTCAACGACATACCACTCTCCGTCGCCAGCATCGCGGCGCTGGCCTCCGAGGGCCACGGGTCCTTGCAAAAGCTGTTTAATGAGCTGCGAGAACACAAGCCCTGGGCCGGGCCGGGCGGTGACCTGTCCATCGGCCCGGCGTTAGAACAAATGGTGTTGACCCTGGACGAAACCGACCGGCAACTCTTGAGCCTGAGCGCGGCCTTTGGCGGGGGGCACGTCGCCTCGGAGACGCTGCGCAACTTGACACAACTGCCCAGCGTCGATTTCGAACAGCGCATCGAGCGCCTGCGGCGGCTGCGGTTGTTACAACCCGTCCAGGCCCGTTCCCGCCGGACGTCTGCGTCGTGTATGGCGCTGCCGCCGGCGTATCTTGACGCGGTGCGCCATTGGCTGGTGAGGGACGAGGCGCGCCGGGCGGTCGTCAACTATTACGTGACGCAACTGAACCAGGACAAGCAACTACCCGGCACAGAGCTGTTCAACCTGATCGGCGCCGTCCAGGACTGCGCCCAAAACGGCTGGATGGACGCCCTCAAATTATTGGTGCGTGCGGCCGAGCGGGCGCTGGCCCAGTTGGGCTGGTGGGCCGAATGGCAACACGTCCTCGACCTGACCCGCCGCGCGGCCCAAGCCAACGGCGACGGCGTCCTGGAGGCGTGGGCCGTGCACCAGTTGGGCACGCTATCCGGCGCGCTGGGCGAGTTCGAGCACGCCTTTCGCAGGCTACGTACCGCCCTGAACATGCGTCAGGCCGCGGGCGACGAGACCGGCGCGGCACTGAGCGCGCGCAACCTGGAAGCCCTGCAGAGCTTGGCCCCTGCGCCACAAGTGATCCCACCGCCGCCGCCCACCGCAGCGCCCCCACCGCCGCCACCCGAACAAACGGCAGACGCCTCCCCGGCCCCGACCGTCCCGGCGCGCGCGGGCTGGAAACGTCGCTTAAAGTACAGCCTGATGACGCTGTTGGCCCTGCTCGTGTTGGCCACCGGCGCGTTCGCCGCCTGGCGCGTGTGGGGTAACGGCGCGGGTGACGACGTGGCCGCGTTGACCGTCCACTGGGAATTTGGCGACGCTTGGAACGCGTATGATAACGAGACGTGGACGCAACAGATCCTCATCGTCGCCAAAGGCGGCCAAGGGGACCATACCTACCGCGTCAACGGTGAGCCGGCCGGCGAGATGTTCGAGATGACGCTACCACTATGCGAAGGAGCTACCGGCCTCATCGAGGTCGAATCGAGCGACGGACAGACAGCCCAGGTGGATTATGCTTTTGACTCACCGTTTTGCCGTTAGGTGACCTCATCCTCTTCCCCTTCTCACCAAATCACGGTATAATAACGCGCGTATGAATCAAACACACATTCGCAACTTTTGTATCATCGCACACATTGATCACGGCAAGTCGACGCTGGCCGACCGGCTGCTAGAGCTGACGCATACCCTGAGCGCTCGCGAGATGACCGAACAGGTTCTGGACGCTATGGACCTGGAGCGGGAAAAGGGCGTGACGATCAAAGCTTCGGCCGTGCGTATGGCTTATACGGCGTTGGATGGCGAGACATACGAGCTGAACCTGATCGACACACCGGGGCACGTGGACTTTAGCTACGAGGTCAGCCGGGCGCTGAACGCCTGCGAGAGCGCCGTGCTGGTGGTAGACGCCAGCCAGGGCGTCGAAGCCCAGACGCTGGCCAACCTGTACCTGGCCCTCGAAGCCGACCTGGAAGTCATTCCGGTCGTCAACAAGATCGATATGCGCTCCGCGCGGCCCGAGGAGGTCGCGCAAGAGCTAGAAGACCTGCTGGGCGTGCCCGGTGAGGATATCCTGTGCATCTCGGCCAAAGAGGGCACCAACGTCACGGCAGTGTTGGAAGCGGTCGTCGCCTGCACCCCGCCTCCCACCGGCGACATCGACGCCCCCCTACGCGCGCTAATTTTTGACTCGCACTATGACCCCTACAAGGGCGTAGTGGCCTATGTACGGCTGATAGACGGTGCGCTGGACAAAAACACCAACCTGCGCCTGATGTACACCGGCGCCGTCACTGAACCGGTCGAGATTGGCGTCTTTAGCCCCCACATGCGACCCACCGGGCAACTGCACGCCGGACAGGTGGGATACGTGGCCACCGGACTCAAGTCCGTGCGCGAGTGCCGCGTGGGCGACACGGTCACCGCCGACGGCCGGCCGGCCGAGCAACCGCTACCCGGTTACCGCCCGGCCAAGCCGATGGTGTTTGCCGGATTCTTTCCCTCCGAAGGGGAAGACTATGCACTGCTGCGCGACGCGTTGGAAAAGCTCCAGTTGAACGACGCCTCACTGATTTTCGAGCCCGAGACTTCCCAAGCGCTCAACTTTGGCTTTCGCTGTGGCTTTTTGGGAATGTTCCACATGGAAATCATCCA
>JAFGOJ010000509.1 GCA_016926575.1 Anaerolineae bacterium
ACCCGCTTCAAGTGGAGGTTCCAGGTTCCGGCGATGGTGATGTGATGCACATTGACGGTGAAGAGGTGGGTTCGATTGTGGAGATACAAGCATGTCGTCTTGATGGCAGTGTTGCTCCATGGCGAGTCTTATCTGGGTCCGGATCGGTGCTCGTGTCAGGATACAACATGGATCAGAATGGCACGTTGAAAACGGAGCACGATCTTGTCGTTTCCGGCGTCGCCTCAGTAGAGGGTGACACCCAGATCAATGGCGACGTTTCTATTGCTGGCCGGATGACGGCATCAGACGGCCTAGCAGTAGGCAATGCTGAAGCTGCCGTCGTCCCATTGCCCACTTCGGTGGTTAAAAAAGTGCCGATGCATGATGACAGCGGACAGTGGTTGGGTTATATTTACCTATACGACCAGCAGTGATCTGTCTTTGCTGCCGCAGCCATACTGGTGGGGCAGCATGGCCATTTAAGGAGCAAAAGGGGAGCACCATGACAAGCCCCGAACCACGGCGCGCACCATTTAAGCAGCTTACCGGCCTTCTGCTCTTCCTCTTGGCGGGCGGGGAAGCTGCCGCCGGCATACTGCACGTGCCGGACCCCTACACCACCATCGGCTTCGCCCTGTCCGTGGCCCCGCCCGGGGACACGGTGCTTGTCGCCTGCGGCACTTATCAGGAGTCGAACATGATCATGCGCACGGGCGTGTGCCTTCTGAGCGAGACTGGCGAACCCGACTGCGTGGTCATCGACGGCCAGCTCGCCGGCCACCCGATCCTGCACTGTATTAACGTGGATGCTCAGACCCGCATCGAGGGCATCACCTTCACCAACGGCGGCGGCTACAACTACACTCCTTACGAGGGCGGGGCCATCTACGCCCGCAACGCTGACCTGACGATCGAGAACTGCCGCTTCTACCAGAACAAGGGCGGCACCAAGGGCGGCGGCATCTACTTCGAGGACAGCGAGCCAACGCTGATCGACTGCGTGTTCGAGGGCAACTTCGCTGAGTTCGGCGCAGAGCCGTGGGGAGACGGCGGCGCGCTCTATGTCACCGGATCCAGTTTGTCCATCACTGGATGCCGTTTCGAGGAGAACCGCGCCCTAGGAGTAGCTGGTGTCGTGTATGCCTATGACTCAGCTATAGGTATTGCAAATAGCGTGTTTGAGTCTAACACTGTCGTAAATTCGAACGGTGGTGCATTATGGATATCATGCAGCACTTTGAGTCTGGCTAACACGAGTTTTGACCGCAATGAGAGTATAGGAGCGGGAGGTGGTGCCATCTACGCACATTCCTCAGAGCTCAATGCGATAACTTGCACGTTCTCCATGAATGAGGGAGTAGTTAACACATCATCTGCGGTAGACTTACATGCCGGGCAAGGGAGTTTCAGCAACTCCACCTTCTATGCCGCTTTTAGTATGTACAATCCCGGATATCTCGTCGGCACGAGTTCGACGACTCATACGGAATTCGAGAGTTGCCTGTTTGTCATCGGAGAGAACGAAGTCGCACTGCAGTGCATTGGAGGAGCGACGCACAGCTTCACCTGCTGCAACATCTACCGAGAGAGCGGCGGCGCCTGGGAGGACTGCTACGCCGGCGATCTGGGTGTCAACGGCAACATCTCCGCGGATCCCCAGTTCTGCGGCGTCTACGGCAGCGGGAACCTCTACCTGCAGAGCGATTCGCCCTGCGCGCCGGAGAACAACGACTGCGGCGTGCAGATCGGCGCCTGGCCGGTCAACTGCGGCGAGACCAGCGCCCGCCATCGCACCTGGTCCGCCGTCAAGGCGCTGTACTAGCGGAAGTGGTGCTTGAGGCCGCCCCAGCTCGTGGGGCGGGCGGCGGTGCCGGTGGGGAGGTCGTAGGCCACCCAGACGTCCTTGTTGCCGGCGGGCAGGGCGGCGTAGGCGATCTCCATGCCGGCGGCGTTCCAGACGGGCGACTGCTCGGCGAAGCGCGGCGTGTCGGTGAGCTGCACCAGGGCGCCCGTCTCCATGTCGCGCAGCCAGAGGTCCCAGTCCACGGGATGGTCGCCGCCGGCGAAGGCCAGCCAGCGGCCGTCGGGCGACCAGTGGGGGTCGTTGGCCACCAGGAGGCCCGTCTCGATCTCCTCGGGCGGGCCGCCCGCGGCGGGGACGCGGTAGAGGCGCGACCGCGTCGGGTCTCCCTGGTCGCGGGCGTCGAAGGCGATCCACTGGCCGTCGGGGCTCCAGCAGGGGTGGTAGCACTCGTTCAGGCCCTGGCTGACCTTGACGGGCTCACCGCCGGCCAGGTCCAGCACCCACACCTCGGTCCCGCCGTCGCGGTCGCTGACGAAGGCGATGCGCGTGCCGGCGGGGTCGTGGGCGGCAAAGTTGTCGTAGCCGGGCCAGAAGGTGAGGCAGCGCAGGGAGTCGCCGTCGAGGCTCTGCACCCAGATATCCATGTCGCCCGCGCCGCCGTCGCCGTTGTCCCGCCGGTTCGTGAAGGCGATCCACTGGCCGTCGGGGCTCCAGTCGGCGTAGATGTCCGTGCCCGGTTCGTGGGTGAAGAAGCTGATCTCGCCGCCCCAGGCGCCCACCAGGTAGATCTCCCAGTCGCCGTCGGTCATCAGGGAGGAGAAGGCGATGGTCTGGCCGTCCGGGGACCAGGTGGGCGCGCCGTCGGTGGCGGGGCTCTCCACCACGGGGCGGAAGCTGACCGCCGCCGCCGGCCCGGCGGCCAGCAGGAAGGCGAGGAGGGTGAGTCTGACGATGCGGTGCATGCGGGCGGCTCCCCGGGACGCGGCGCCATGCCGCGGCCACACCTCAATTCTACCGCGCCGCGCCGGCCGCTCCAAGTGTCGGGGGTCGCTTCCTGCGCAGCCCGGCCGCGATGGACCGCGACGGGGCATTGACGGCCACGGCGCGATGCCGGAAACTCGCCGCCGCCCGCGGCGTTGACGCCCCGTCACCCCGACCAGGAGGCCACCGTGCGCCCCACGATCCCCCCGCGGCGCTGGCTGCTCGCCGGCGTCCTGCTCGCCCTCGCCGCGCCCCTTCCCGCGGGGGCCGCCGGCCACCATCCCGGCGACAGCTACCGTGACGCCGATGCCCTCCTGCGCCAAGCCTTCGACCTGGAGGACGCCGAGGGCGACCGCTTCCAGCCCTACCGCGGCCGCGTCGAGGTCCATAGCTGGCTTCACGACGGCGACGGCGCCCTCGAGTACGAGGCCATCAACACGACCGTCTTCGTCCAGTGGACGCCGGACTCCACCGAGAACCTGGAGGAGACGGAGACGATCCTCTTCGAGAAGGAGGACGGCGACAGCGGGGAGGAGAACGGCGAGGAAGGCGGCGAGGAGGACGATGGGGAGGAAGGGCATGTCGCCATCGCCTTCCTCTCCGCGGCGCATCGCGACGCCTACCGCTTCAAGCGCCAGGGCGAGGAGACGCGGGACGGCCGCCGCCTGGTCGCCTACAGCCTGCGCCCCCACGACCGCGGCAAGAAGTACTGGGAGGGCACCTTCTGGCTGGAGGCCGACACCGGCCACCTGGCGGGCTTCGACCTCGCGCCGTCCAAGCGCCGCTTCGGGCTGCACGCTATGCGCATGCGGATGGACTTCGCGGTCTTCGCGGGCCTGGCCCTGCCCGTCAAGGGCGCCATGGACCTGGAGATCAAGATCCGCTTCATCGTGCACAAGAAGGTGCGCACGACCATGGAGTTCGGCGACTACGCCCTGGTGGGCGCCGGCGGCTGAGGTCCGCCGGGCGCGGCCGCCGGAAGCCGGCGCACGCGCGCTGCCCGCCGGGCGCGGCCGTCCGCGTTTTCAGGCAAACGAGCTTAGATGCAAAAACATGGGGGAGCTTCCCGGAAGCTCCCCCATGCGCTTGCACCACTGTGTCCCGTGTTAGGGGTCGGGTCCTCTACGCGCGAGGTGCCCGAAGGTTCCAGCGGCAAAGCAACATCTCTTCTGTAAATTCCCTCAGGCCTCGTCGCTCTTCAGGTTGATGTAGATCCGTCCCGTCTCCCACTCCTCACTGATCTCGACCAGCAGCGCACTTACCAGGTGCTCCAGCGACGCTTCGTTCGGA
>JAFGOJ010000510.1 GCA_016926575.1 Anaerolineae bacterium
GCCGCCCGCAAAACCCCCACCCCCCACTTTTTGAGAAGATACACAAAATCAGTTTACCAATGAATACGGTTGGCGTCAAATCAGGGAACCCATGGGGTGCGTTTGTGGTTGGGGACGACGGTAAAAACCAGCCACGAATTAACGCGAATTCATGGCGTCTATTGACAAAGTGCATATAGCGTGATATACTGACTCAGCCATACCATGAGGAGGGAGATATGCAAGGAAGGGGTGGTGGCGGCGGGCATCGGTGGCGGCAGCAGGGGTGCTCGCGCCGCGCGGTGCGCATCCTCGAGCCGGTGCTGTTGCTGCTCTTGCACCACGGCCCGGCGCACGGGTATACGCTGCTGGAGGAATTGGAACCGTTTGGGCTAGACGAAATCAACCCCAGCGTCGTCTACCGCGCCCTGCGGGACATGGAGGAACGTGGCTGGGTATCGTCGGCGTGGAACGACGAGCAGAGCCAGGGGCCGCCGCGCCGGGTGTATCAACTCGCTGCTTTGGGCGACGAGGTCCTTTCGTGGTGGGTCGGAGATTTGCAGGAAACGCAAGGGATGATCCGCCACATTGTCAAGACCTACCAAGACCATATGGAAGGCCACGGTGAGCAAGATCACCACGAACACACTTTAGGAGAGAGAAAGTAAAAGATGATCGATCAGGCATACGTTTTGGAAGCGTTGAAGGCGGTGCAGGACCCCGAACTGGGCAAGAGCATCGTTGATTTGGGGATGGTGCACGACGTGGCGGTCGAAGGCGGGGTGGTGCGCTTCACGCTGGCCCTGACCACGTTGGCGTGCCCTTTGCGCGAGCGCATGATGGACGACGCGCGCCAGGTGCTCCTGGGGCACGCCGGCATCGAGGACGTGCAGATCACGCTGCGCGAGATGACGCCGCAGGAGAAAGAGCGCATCTGGCCCAAGCAGCAGGCCCAGGCGCAGCCGGGCGGCACAGCGGCACACCTGAATCAGGTCGACCGGGTGATTGCAGTGATGAGCGGCAAGGGCGGCGTCGGCAAGTCGTCGGTGGCGGCGATGTTGGCTACGTCGTTGCAGCGGCAGGGCAAGCAGGTGGGTGTGCTGGACGCCGACATCACCGGCCCCAGCATCCCCAAGATGTTCGGCCTGCACGGTGCTCCGCCGATGGGGCCGGTGGGGATTCTCCCGGCAGAGACGGAGACCGGCATCCGGGTTATGTCGATCAACCTGCTGCTGCCCAGTGAAGACGAAGCCGTGATCTGGCGCGGGCCGCTCATCAGCGGCGCGATCCGCCAGTTCTGGGGCGACGTGCTGTGGGGCAAGCTGGACGCCCTGGTGGTCGATCTGCCGCCGGGAACGTCCGACGCCTCGCTGACGGTGATGCAGTCGATCCCGCTGAACGGCATCCTGCTGGTGACGTCACCGCAGGACCTGGCGGGGATGGTGGTGCGCAAGGCGGCGCGCATGGCGGGCCATCTCAACGTGCCCATCGTGGGGCTGGTGGAGAATATGAGCGCCGTCATCTGCCCCAAGTGCGGCGAGCGCATCGAGGTGTTCGGGCCCAGCCAGGCGGCCGGCGTGGCGATGCAGTTGGGAGCGCCGCTGTTGGCGCAGATCCCGCTCGATCCTGAGCTGGCCCTGCGTTGCGACGCCGGGGAAGTGGAGCAGTACCGCAGCGTTCTCTTCGACACGTTGGCTGCAGACGTGGCACGCCGGCTCCCGGCGCAGCGCTCCGTGCCGATTTTTACGTAGCTCAGCGGTAACTGCGAAGCGTACGCTTCGCAGTTGTCTTTCCCGCCGCGAAAAGGGGGAGCGGGGGTTTTGCGGGCGGCTTCGCCGCCCGCAAAACCCCCGCCTTCTCCCTTCGACGCGCCAGGCAGGTAACTGCCAGGCGCATAGCCTGAGCAGTTACGCTCAGCGCTCGACAACGGTCAACGTGACCGGTAAGACCACTTGTAAGCCTCCGTCGGACGCCGGGACGCGTTCGACGGAGGTGGTGTTGTAGAGGCCGATCTCGATCCATGCCGGGCCGGTGTAGGGCTCGCGGAAGGCCATGTCGTGGCGGTCGACGATGATTTCGCCCGGCACCCATCCCGGCGTGGGGCGGCTTCCCCCGGCCGGCGGCCCGTCGTGCTGGCCGACCAGGCGCCCGTCGGCGGCCAGGACGTGGGTGAAGACGGTGTAATCGGCCGCTGCCGCGCCGTCCAGCGCGCGCCAGTAGAGGGTGAGCGGCACCGGCTCGCCTGCCACGATCGTCGTCTGCTCCACGTCGTACCCCAACAGCTCGGCCACATCCCCAAACGTTACCTGGAGCGGGAAGGCCATCGGCGGCGGGTCGAACAGGCGCTCGCCTGCGGAGACGGCCACCTCGCCCACGGCTACGCGCTGTGCGCCGACGTACACGGTCACCGACGCGGGGCCGTCGGCTGCACCGGGCGGGACGACCAGCCGGCGGTGTTCGACCACCGTCTGCCCCGGCATCCATCGCTCGGTGGTGTAGGCCCCGCCGATGGCGCTGCTTTGGATGGTCACGGCTTCGCCGGCCTGCTCCAGTACCAGCGACGCGCTCAGCGGGGCCGATGCGCGCGCCTCGGCCCGCCAGACGAGGGTGACGAAGAGTGGCTGCCCCGGCGCGGTTGTGTCTCGGTCCAGCGCCGCCCCGTCGAGCAGCAGCCCACCCCCCAGCGGAACGGGGTCTGCCCACGCAGGCAGGTTGCCCGCCGTGCCGTAGGGGTCGCTGCTCAGCCCGATGGGCGCGCCCAGAGAGGCGCTGCCCAGGTCGAAGGACTGGCCGGAGGGGTTTCCGGCCGGGTCCAGTAGATCGAACGGGTGCGCGCGGCCATCCTCGCCCACCCGGTAGACGCCCAGGCGCAGGTCGTAGGTCAGCGGCGGGGTGCCGGGCGGGAGCGGGAGGACGTGGTAGGTCGTCGTCGTGGTGCCGGGCAGCCAGCGGTCGGTGGGGAGTACGGCCGCATCCAGGATCCAGTCGTCGATGGCGGCCCAGGGCCAGCCGTCGTCCCCTTGCAGGCGCAGGCCCACCCGCAGGGGCGCGTCGGTGGGTTGGTCGAGCTGCCAGCGCAGGGCCAGCGTGACGGCGGTGTCGGCGGGCGCGCCCTGCTCCACCCAGGCCCCGGTCAGATGCAGCGGCCCGAAGCGAGCGGAGGTGGGGTCAAGTTGGGGCGGCGTTACGGGGCCGTCCATCCGGTAGACGCGCAGGAACAGGCCTTTCGCCTCCACCCGCTCGATCAGGCTGCCGGCGGCTTCCAGGGCGAAGGGAAACAGCCCGCGCAGGTCGCGGGTGGCGCGGTAGTAGTCGACCAGGAAGACGTGTTCGGCGTTTGCCGTGAGGCCGGTCAGGTGGTGCCAACCGGCGGGCGTGTCGCCGGCCCACGACATATCGACCTGGGCCGGGCCGTCGTAGTAGTAGGGGACGGAGGGGTCTTCCGGGGGAACGATGAGCAGGTCTCCGGTTGCGTCGCGGGCGGCGACGGCGGCGGCGATGGCGCGCGTGTCGTCTTTGGCGAAGCGGGGCGTGTGGTACAGGATGAGACCGAGGACGAAGGGAGCGCCCAATGAGAGGGCCAATCCAATTGTAACGGCACGCTCAAGACGGGAGCGTCGCACCAGCCGGTCTATCCCGTAGGCGACCAGCAGCAACAGCGCGGGGGTGAACGCAATCACGTAGCGTGGGTGAGAGAGCGGCCGTAGCCACCAGATAGCGAAGGCAGTGGCGAGAGGTACCAGCCATGCGCCCAGGAGAAGCGCCGCCGTCCAGCGTGTCTCCACGCGCACGAGCAGATACAGCAGCGCAGTTGCCAGCGCGACGGCGAAGAGGGCCACCATTCCCATTGCCAGTGGGTCGGAGACCAGGCCGGTCTGCCCGGTGAGGTGGAAAACCCAGACGAGGCGGGCAAAGTGTGCCAGGGTGACCGGGCCATCCATCCAGTTGCTCATTTCGAGCCGCGCGCCGAGGGCGTCGGCGCGGGCGAGGATCGCCGCCAGCCATGGTGCCAGCAGCAGAGCGACAAGTCCCTGCGCGACCAGCATGCGCTTCAAATCGGCCGTGCAGCGCCACAATCGCACCGCCAGGGCGACCAAGACGAAGGCAACGGCAAAGAGAGCGGTGTAGTGAAATCCCAAGGCCAGCGCCTCGACCAACGCCAGCCTCAGAAAATCGAGCCAACGTGGGGAAGAGGAGCGTGCGAGCCGGCAGGCAGCGTCCAACAGCGCAACGTAGACCAAAGGAAGCAACGCATAGACGCGGGCCTCCTGCGCGTAGGCCAGGTAGAGGGGGGAGAGCGCCGCCAGCACCGCGGCGATCGCGCCCACCCGACGGCCGAGCCAGCGTCGTCCGATGGCATAGAGCGCCGGGACGAGCAGCACGCTGAACCAGGCGGAGAAGAAGCGCACGGCGAAGGCGGAGTCGCCCGCCAGCGCCACCCACCCTTTCAACAAAAAGAAGTAGAGGGGCGGGTGGAGGTTGCCGGCGCGGTTGTCGACGATCTCCGCCAGGGTAGACGTTGCCAGGTGGATGCTGATGGCCTCGTCCCACCAGATCGGCTGCGCGTCGAGCGTGACGATGCGCAGGGCGAAGGCGAGCAGGCAGAGGGCGAGCACGAGAAGTAGCGTTCTTCGGGGCCGATCTGATGCTTTCACCGGAAAAACGCCCAAATCTGTTCGATGACGCGGGATTGGTCCGCCTTGGTGAGATCGTTGTAGAATGGGAGGCGCACCAGCCGGTCGCTGAGGGACTGGGTGACGGGACAATCGGCCTCGGTATATCCAGCCCTCCGTCCCATCGACGAGGTATGCAGCGGCACGTAGTGGAAAACGGCCAGGATGGCGTGGGCCTTCAGGTGCTGGATCAGCCCATCCCGCTGCTCGACGGAGGGGAGCAGCATGTAGAACATGTGGTGTGTCTGTTCACAGTCCGGTGGCACGATGGGGAGGCGCACCTTGCCGGCCGTTTCCAATCCCGCCAGGTCCTGGGCGTACCGGCGGAAGATGTCCGCCCGGTTTTGCATTACCCTCGCTCGGCACTCCAACTGGGCCAGCAGGTAGGCGGCCAGGATATCGGACAGAATGTAGCTCGACCCGACGTCGACCCAGGTGTACTTGTCGACCTCACCGCGGAAAAAGCGACTGCGGTCGGTGCCCTTCTCGGAGATGATCTCGGCTCGCTCCACCAGGGCGGGGTCGTTGATCACCAGAGCGCCGCCCTCGCCACAGGTGAAGTTCTTCGTCTCGTGGAAGCTGATCGTCCCTAAGGCACCGAACGTGCCCAGGTATTGGCCGCGGAAGCGGCCAAAGAGCCCTTGGGCGGCGTCCTCAACCAACGGCAGGTTGTGGCGGGCGGCGATCTCGCCCAATACGTCCATCTGGCAGCCAACCCCGGCGTAGTGAACGGGGACGATGGCGCGTGTCTTCTCGGTGATCGCGGCCTCAACCAATCGCTCGTCCAGGTTGCACGTATCGGGGCGCACGTCGACGAAAACCGGGCGCGCGCCGCGCAGCACGAAGGCATTGGCGGTCGAGACGAAGGTGAAGGAGGGCAGGATCACCTCGTCACCGGGCTGGATGCGCAAGAGCAGCGCCGACATCTCCAGTGCGTGGGTGCAGGAGGTGGTCAAGATCACCTTGGTTGCCCCGAGGGCCGCTTCCAGCAGGGCTTCGCACCGCTTGGTGAAGGGGCCGTTGCCCGAAGCATGGCCGTTCGCCAGCGCCTCGGCGATGTAGTTGAACTCGTTCCCCAACTGCGCGGGGCGATTGAAGGGGATTCTATATGAACGATCCATATCTCAGCCTCGCAGCCACTTGTGGAATGAATGGCGCGCGTCCCGGATCTGCCAATGGAGCTTCGTGTATCCCCGTTGGACGCCGTAGTTGTTGACGTGCGTTGGCCCTTCGATCAGCGCCGCCCGCCCATCAAGTTCGGCCATCCCGGCGTACGTCAGCGCGCTGAACAACCCCCGGCGATGAAAATCCGGGTGGACGAGGCCGATGCTGTAATGGCCGAGTCGAAGCCCCAATCGCTGTTCCAGAGGAGACGGTTCTTTCCAGATCGAGCAGCCGGCGATTCTGCCACCAGCCTCAGCCACCAGCACCACGTCGGCGTACCCTGCGAGAGACGACGTCATCCACGCCTGGTAGATCTGCGTAGCCAAGGAACGGGGGATGCGCTCATCCGAGTGGAATCGACCGAAGTGGTCGTCAAACACGACTTGGGCCAACACTTTCAACGCTTCGGCGTCTTCCGCCAAGGCCGGGCGGATCGAAAATGGATCGCTCAACGCAGGACGCGGCACGTCATTCAGGGGATCGCGCTCCGAATCGTAGACGTAGTCGAGCAGTGTGTCCATCAAAAGGAAGCCACGCTCCTCCAACGCGTGGATCGTCGCGACGTCATCGGCATATGCCCGGCCGAGCAGGCATTCGATCTGCCGATCCATCACCCACGCGATCAGGCGATCCAACAGCAGGCCGATCACCTGGCGGCGGGGGTATGCCGGATGCACGAAAACGTACTTCAGCACGCCCATCCGGCGATTGAGGATTCGCGAGTCCCACGGGAGATCGACGTAGACGGCGACACCGACGACGTCCCCGCCATCCTGCGCGACCACGACGCGCCCTGCCGACGCGTAGTCGACGATTTCGGCATACCAGACAGGGTCGAGGGCACTGTCGGAGGCGGCTGGGATGCATCGATAGGGGTTCTGCCGGCTATTGGCGATCGGTAGACCCGCAAACTGAGCTGGATTGGCATGACTCGCTAGCTCCGAAATAGTTATCTCGTTCATACGTTTCCTTTCGCACCGTCGTTACAACCGGGATTTCTCGCTGGCACCGACCGCCTCCAGCCGCTTTTGGAGATCGTCGGCATCGACAGACGTGCACACGTCCCGCACGGCGTAATCGGGCCGTCCCATCGACCGGACGTGGATGCGGGCCAGGTATTCGCCGATGATGCCCAGGGCGAACAACTGCGCGCCGGAGAAGATGGCGATGATCGATGCCAGGAAGGGGAAACCGGGCACGCTGCCCCCTTCGATGACGTAACGGCCCAGGACGTAGGCCAGCACACCCAGGCCGAAGAGCGTGAACCCGAACCCGATCCAACTGGCAAGCCGCAGCGGCAGGTTGGTGAAGCCGGTCAGCATATCGAGGGCGTGGGAGACCAATTTACCGAAGGTGTAGTTCGACGCTCCCACCTGGCGCGGTTCGTGGCGCACGGGGAGCGCGGCAAAACGGGTCGTCCCCCAGGTCAGCAGGACGTCGATGGAGACGAAGGGGCTGCGGTAGGTGTCGAACGATTCGCGCAGCTCGGTTCGGAAAGCCCGGAACGCGCTCACGTCGCGCGCCGTTGCGGTCCCCATCGCGCTTTGGAGCGCGAGCTTGATCAGTCGGGAGGCCAGGTTGCGCCACAGGCCGTGCTGTTGCTTCTGCGGCGTCCCGTAGACGACGTCATATCCTTCGTGCAGCTTCTCAACCAGGCGGGGAATCTCTTCAGGTGGGTGTTGGAGGTCATCGTCCATCGTGACCGTGATATCGTGACGCGCCGCCCGAATGCCGCAGAGCAAGGCATTGTGCTGCCCGTAGTTGCGCATCAGGTTGAACGCGACGACGTGGGCGCGATGCGGCACCTCTGCCTGGACGTGTGCCCAGGTATCGTCCCGGCTGCCATCGTTGACCAGGATGACCTCGTACTCATCAGCAACACCAGGCAAGACCACATCGAGGCGGTCGAGCAGTTGCGTCAAGTTCGCAGCGCTGTTATAAAGCGGAATCACGATAGAAAGATCGGGTTTTTCAGACATCACACATCACCTTGTTCGGCTACGGCACACGCACCTGGAGCGCATTGTCCCTGCACGTCTGCTCGTCACCACACAGAATCGGTAGGCGCTCGCCGGTGGCCCGGTCGTACAGGCCGACCCAGATCAGGCTGGCTGCGACGGGGGTCGTTACCAGGCGCGTCTCCGAGAGCGCCACATCCGCAGCGTTCAGGCTGCTCAATGGGATCAATCCTGCCAGCGGATCGCCGTCGGCCTGGGCGATCAGTGCGCCGCCGGCATCGACGACGTGGACGAAGACTGTCGTGGCGGGTGGCAGCGGCACCTCGACCTGCCAGGTCAATGCGATGGTGAGCAAGCCGTCTTGTGCCTCCGCGCGAGCCGCAGACAGACAAGCCGAGTCGCCGAACCGCGCCAGGCACTCGGGCGCTGGGACTGCTTCCCGGCGTTGGGCCAGCACGACCATCTCGTCCAATGCGGGGCTCAGCGCCACGACACGGCCAGCTTCCTCGACCGCCGCTGCCAACTCGGGCTGGGTGACGTACGTGCCGTGGTAATCGATCTCGAACGCACCCATCTGCTGCCAGGGCATGTATTGGACCCAAGTGGCCTGGGGGTGGATCGCCTCGGGCGGCGGGAGGAACAAGGCCGGCGGTACGACGGGGATGACGCCGCCCAGGTGGGCGCTTGGGCCGGCCGCGACGACGTGGGGCCAGTTGACGACGACGATATCCCCGCCGCTCTGCTCCAGCGCGTCGTCCAGGCTGGCGCGCAGGGGCATCTCCAGCCGGGCCATCTCCGCCCCCACCGTCCAACCGCGCCACAATATTCCACCTACGACGCCCACCAGAAAGATCCATCCCGCGGCCAGGAGCACCTTCTCCCATCCGCGAATTCGTCCCACGCGACCTTCGAGGCGCGATTGCCGTCCCTCGGGCCAAAGCATAGGCTGGACGTACCAGCCGAGCGCCACTGCCCCCACGGCGACGTTGACCCAGGCTAGAAGCACCTCGACCGTCGGGGAAATAGCTGGAGAGAGAACACAAGTCAACGGCGAGATCTCACAGGCACGCACGGCCAGGTTGGTGTACAACGTCACCGCGGAGAGCGCGTATAGCACCCACCAGCGCCGCCGGTTGAAGCCGGCGGCGAGCATGAAGACCTGGGTCGGAAACAGATAGCGGGAATGGATACGTGTCGGCAGCAGGAAGAACACCAGCCAAGCCATGATGCAGGTGACGAAGACCTCGCGCGGGCCGCTGCGGACGAAGACGCGCGTTAGGACCAGGCCATAGGCGAGAGCCATCAGCGTCCAGCCGACGTCGTGGTAAGAGAGCGTGCCGATGAGGGCATTTTGGTCGCGGTAAATGTCACTGCCGATCTCGCGGGCGCGCTCAGTCACCGCAAACCAGAGATTGTAGCTACGAAGGGAGATCCAAGGGAAATCGTAGCCCGGTTCAACCATCTTGGAGAGGATCGCCCGGCCCTGTCCGCCGACAAAAATAGGCACGAAAACCAATCCGATGACCGCGACCAGGACCAGCACCCCGAAGAGCAGGCGGCGCAGGCCCCACCAGCGCCACGTCCCCACCAGAAAAACGGGGAAAATCAGCGCGGCCTGCGGTTTCAAGGCGACTGCTGCCCCCAGAGCCGCCCAGGCGGGCGCAACACGCCCCTTCGACAACAACCACGCCCCCAGCAATGCAGGCAAGACGAACCAAGCCTCAATCTGAATCCACCATCCAGAGAGATAGATATCCGCCGGGCAGAGGGCGTAGAGCAATGCCGCCCACGCCGCAAGCTGGTACCCCGCGACGCGCCGCCCGATGCGGACCAACAGCGCGATGGTCAACAGGTCGAAGAAAACCGTCGCCACACGCAGCGCAAGGGACTCGATCAAGGTCGGTGCGGCATCGAGCGGGCCGACGGATCCGAACCACCCCAAAACCTGGAGGATGTAGACGGTCAGAGGGGGATAGGAGCTCTCAGCGACCTCGAACAGTCGCTCGATCCCGCCCTGGGCCGCGAGTCGCATCCAAGGGATGAAGAAGGCTACCGCCGGTGTGCACCCCTCATTGTCCAACCAGATCAGGCGCACCGCCAGCGCCAACAACAGAATCCCTACCAACCAGGGCCAGCGACGTCCGAAGTCCTTCACGTGTCTCCTCAATCCAGTAGATGATGCTCGTTGAAATGGCACCGGTCACTCCTCACGCGGTTGTCACGGGACTTCTCCCACGACGAAGGGCGCCAGCAGCACCAGGCCCTCACCTTCCGGTGTAGTAAGGCGCCCACCCTCCAGCGTGTACAGGCCCGCTTGCAAGCGATACTCCCCCGGTGGGAGATCGACGGGTAGGGTCAGCACCCGTTGGTCGAGCACCACCTCACCGGGCAACCAGCCGGTGGTGGGACGGCTCCACCCGGCCGGCTCGCCGTCCGACTGCGCCACTGCCGCGCCGTCCGGCCCCAGCAGGTGCAGGAAGACGCGGTAGCTGATGGCGGTCTCTGCTTCGGAGCGCCAGACGAGGGTGACAGTAAGAGGAGATTGCGGATTGCAGGTGGCAGGGTCGAGTTGCGCGCCGAGGAGGGTAGCGACGTCACCCAGGCGTGCGCCGGTCTCGACGTCGAGCGGGGGGGATTCGAACAGCCGTTCCGGCGCGTGGACGGCCAGTTCGCCCAGCTCGAAGGGGACTGAGTTGTCTCCCGGCAGCCCAATCTCCCAGCGATGCACGCCGCTTTCCAGGCCGGCCGGCAGCCGTAAGAGGTGCTGCCCGCGCCAGACGTCGCCTGCCGCCCACTCACCGGTGGGGAAATCGTGTGCCGGCGGCAGGTCGAAAGCGGCGGCGTCCCTTCCTTGCGGATCGAGCAGGCGCAGGCGGAACGTCACGTCGTGAGCCGGCGGCCGGTCGGCCTGCCAGAAAAGCGTCAGGAAGAACGGGTCCCCCGGTGCGGCCTCGACCCGGTCCAGGTTGTACCCCAACAGCCGCAGCGGGCCGAAGGAGGCCGCGGCGGTCTGCTGCGGCGCGAGATCGTCGACGGTGGGCGTCTGGCGCGGTGGCACGACGGTCACCTGGCCCAGCGGCAGCGCTAGCCCGACGCCCGGCGCGGAGAAGGGCGTCAGCGTGTCGCGGTCGAAGACGCCCAAGACGACGGTGTAGTCGCCCGGCGGGATGCCGGGCAGCGGTTGGAGCACGGCCGCTACGGAGGCGTATTCGTCCGGGGCCCAGAGGGGGGCGGCGGGCGGTTCGCGGTGCCAGCGCGGCGGGCGCAACTCGGGCACGCTCCACACCATCCCCTGCGCGTCTTCGAGCCGCAGATCGACCCAGTAGGCGGGGCCGCCAGGCAGCACGTCCTGCCAGTAGGTCGTCACCTGGATCGCTTCGTCCCCAGCCACCGACGTGGGCAGCGCGTCGGTGGCCAGCAGGCGGAACTGCCCGTCGAAGGTGACGTCGGCAGGGACGTCGACGCGCTGCAAGCGACCGTCCACCAGGTTCGAACGGCGCAGCGGGTTCTCCACGCGGTCGATGAGGCCGACTTTGAGCAGGACCACGGCGAGCGAGACGGTGAGGAGGATGGCGAGGGGACGGGCGTGCGGCGGGCGCTCTTGGCAGGAGGAAGGTAGGGGAGCGGGGGAGCAGGGGGGCAGGGGGGCAAAGGCGCAGAGGAGCAGCAGGAAGAGGCTGAGCAGGGAGATGGCGTCGGCGGCGAGGCGGGCGGGGGTCTCGACGAAGCGCACGGTGAGGGTGTGACGTCCGGCGGGCACGTCGAAGGTGACCAGGCCCTCGGGGTCGGAGGGGGTGACGTCGACCGGGGTGCCGTTGATCCAGGCGCGCCAGCCGGGATAGTAGAAGGCAAGGTAGCGGGCCTGGAAGGGGGTGGGCGTGTCGATGTCGACCACCGTTTCCAACCCGCGCAGGCGCGCTTCCAGAATGTGCGCGCCCGCCGGCAGGTCGGCCGGATCGAAGCGCAGGATCGGCCCGCCCGCGTCGTAGGCGGCCTGGAGGAAGGCGCTGTGCGGCATCTGTTCGACCCACATCGGCAGGAACTCGCGGCTGGCGGTCGTGCCCAACGTGTCGGTCTGGCGCTCCCAATCGATCATCCCCGCCACAGAGACGTCCCCCGGCATCGTGCAGTGGCGCGGGTAGAGCCAGCCCGTATTCGCCAGGGGGAGGATTACGAGCAGGCTGAGGGCCACGACGCCGCTCCAGCGCGACGCGCGCAGGGTATAGACGGCTGCGCCGGCCAGGATCGCGGCACAGAGCGCCGCCGGCCCGACCAGCCGCCACGGGAACTGGACGCGCTGGAGCAAGGGCAGGGCGTCCCAAACGGGCCGCGAGACGGGCAGGACCAGGAAGAGAGAACTGCCCAGGCCCAAGGCGAACAGGGCGACCGTCCAGCGGCGCGAGCGCTCTCGTAATGCCAGCAGGCCGCCCAGCGCGACCAGGAAGGGGACCAGTCCCAATCCACGCGCGGGCCAGTCGTTGATCCAGGTTGGGTCGGCGGTGCGCGGCAGGGCGAAGAGTTGGTCGAGGGGCAGGAAGTTGTTGGCGAAGTCGAACACCCACGCTCCAGAGAGCTGCTCGCTGCGGACGTAGGAGAGCTCCGACAGCGCCGGCAGCCAGAAGAAAGCGCTCAGGCCGAGTCCCAACAAGAGCGCCGCTGCGCCGCGCAGGGCGACGCCCCGCGCGCGTTCCTTCGCCACCGCCCACAGGTAGGCGAAGCAGAGCGGCACGAATAGGAGCGCGAAGACGTTGTGGGTCAGCAGCAGGCCGGCCGTGCCCACCGCCGTGATGGCGAACCCGCCGCGGCGGTCGGCGCGGCGCAGCGCCCACAGCACGAGCGGCGGGAAAAGCCACGCGCCGGCCTGCGAGAGGCTGCCGCGTTGGAAGACGTCGTAGGCGTGGAAGGGCACGTAGGTGTAGAGCGCCGCGGCGGCCACGCCTGCCCAGCGATCGTCGAAGAGGTCGGTGACGAATCCGGCCATCGCCAGTGCCGCGAGAACCCAGCCCGCGGCGAAGGTCAGGTTGAGCGCCCAGCCCCAGGGTACGTCCAGGAGGTGCAACAGGGCCGGGCCGTAGGCCGACAGGGCCGCGCTAAAATTGAAGAGCGGGTAGCCGAAGCCGTGGGCCATGTCCGGTGCCCAGCGCGAGAAAAGGAGGCCTTCTTTCAGCAAGTGTTCCGTCTCCACCGCGCGCCAGAGGTGGAAGGCGTTGTCGTAGCCGCAGGTCATGTCGGAAGAGAGGAGCGGTTGGAGAGCAGGCAGGAGAAGAATCAACACTGACGAAATGAGAAGTGACAAAGAAAGAAGGCGCGAGCGGGTCACGGGGCCTCCACGACGATGGTGAGGAGTTGGATCGCGTCGCTGCCGTCGGGGGCGGTGAGGCGCGCGCCGCCGGGGAGGTAGATGCCGGCGGAGAGGGTGTAGCGGCCTGCGGGAGTGTCGGCGGGGAGGGTGAGCACGCGCTCGTCGACCAGGATCTCGCCCGGCAGCCAGCCGGTGGTGGGGCGACTCCAGTTCACCGGGATGCCGTCGGACTGGGCCACGATGCGGCCCTCGGTGGTGAGGAGGTGGAGGAAGACGCGGTAGGATGAGGTGGTCGTCGCTTCGGCGCGCCAGACGAGGGTGGTGGTGAAGGAGGAGGCAGGAGTCAGGAGGCGGGAGGCAGGAGGTAAGTCGTTGGACTGGATGGTCAGGCCGAGGAGCGTGGCGAGGTCGCCCAGGGTGACGTCGATGGGGAGTTGGACGGGCGGCGGGGTGAAGGTGCGCTCCGGCGCGGTGACGGTTAGCCGGCCGATGGTGTGGGCGTGTGACGAGGGGAGGGGCAGGCAGGGGGAGACGGAGCAATCGGTCAGTTGGGCCGTCCAGGCGTAGTCGCCGCTTTCCAGGGCGGCGGGGAGGTCGAAGCGGTGTTGCCCGCGCCAGACGTCGCCCGCCTGCCAGTTCGAGGTGGGATGCCAGGCCGTCGCGGGCGGGACGTCGTACACGGCGGCGGGTGTGTCGCCGGCGTCCTGCAACGTGAGGCGCAGTCCGTAGTCGACCGGAGGGGCTTGGTCCGCCTGCCACAGCAGGGTCAGGTAGACGGCGTCCCCGGGCGCGGCGTGGGTGCGGTCGAAGGCGGCGGTGAGCAGCGTCAGCTCGGCCAGGGGCAGGTCGACGCGGTCGCGCGCGGGCAGGTCGGCGGGCCGGCGCGGCGCGGTCAGGGTGACGTCGCCCAAGACCAGCTCCGGTGCGGCAGGCTGACCGGCGGCGTCCAAAATGGAGAGCGGAGCCAGCGTCTCGCGGTCGAACAGGGTCACCACCAGGTGGTAGTCGCCGGGCGGGGTGCCGGGCAGCGGCTCGACGACGTGACTGTCGAGCGCGTAGACGTCGGAGGTCCAGGCGAACGCGGGCCACGGGTCGTGGTAGCCGCGCGGGCGGAAGCTGTCCTGCGGACTCCAGCGGAGGCCGTCCGGCCCGACCAGGTAGACGGTGGCCTGGACGTCGCGGGAGGGGCTCAGGCGGGCGGTCCAGTAAAGGTCGAGGCGCAGGGAACCGTCGGCGGGTATCTCTTGCGCGCTCCGGTCGAAGCCGATGAGCGTGAGGCCGTCGGCGTAGGGCTGGTCGAGCACGTGGGAGACGCCGGGCAGCGTCCCATCGACGAGGGACGGGCGACGGAATGGGGTGGCGGTGGCATCGACAACGAATAGCTTGAACGCGAGGAGCAAGGCCGCAAGGGCGCAAAGGAGCAAGGGCGCAGGGGCGCGGGCAGGCAAGGGCGCAGGTTCGCCGGGGCGCAGAGGCGCAAGGGTGAAGAGGAGCAGTAAAAGGAGGCTGAGGAGGGAGATGGCGTCGGCGGCGCGGCGGAGAGGGGTTTCGCCGAAGCGCAGGGCCACGGTGTGGCGGCCGGATGGGACGGCGAAGGTGATCAGGCCCTCGGAGTCGGAGGGGGTGATGGCGACCGGTTCGCCATCGATCTGCACGCGCCAACCGGGGTAGTAGAACGCAAAGTAGCGCGCCTGGAACGGCACGGGCGTCTCGATGTCCAGTTCGGCGCGGTTGATGGCGTAGTCGGCAGATAGCAGCGCCGCGCCTGCGGGCAGTGTGCTTTCGTCGAACCGTTCGATGGGGCCGCCCTCACCGTATTGCACCTCCAAGGGCGAGCCTGTGGGGCGCTGCTCGACCCAGATCGGAAAGTAGGAGCCTTCCGGGTCGACCCCCACGAGACGACTCTCGCGCTCGTAGCGGTGGACGTCCTGGATGGTGGGATAGGGTGCTTCGGTGCAGTAGCCAAGAGGAGGATAGGTGTTGGGGAGGGCGGTGAGGATCAATGCACCGATGATGAAGAGAGGAACGACGGTATTCGCAATTCGCAATTCGCAATTCTTGGGTGTGGAATTGCGAATAGCGAATAGCAAATCACTCATTGAAGAGAGGGTTGGAACGAGGGCGGCGGTGAGAAGGGCAGCGGGCAGGGCGGCGCGGCCGACGAAGCGCCAGGGGAATTGGATGAAGGGCATCAGCGGGACGTGCTCCCACAGCCAGAGCGAGGCTTCGGTGCTCATAAAGATGAAAATCAGAGTAAAAACGGCGAAGAAGATCGCGCCGGAGCGCCGCTCGCGCCAGATCGCAGCGCGTTTTCCGCGCGCCCACGCCAGCACGCCGGCGAACCCGGCCGCCGCCAGCGCCGCCTGCACGAGGCCCAGGTGGATGGTCATCGACGGGTTCATCAGCGACGTGTCGAACGCAGCCGGTGGAGCCAAAATCTCTCCCAGTCCCAGAAAGTTGTAGTGGAAGTCGTTGTTGCGCGTGACGCGGGACATGTGGAGCTGGACCACGTCTTGCTCGGCCAGGGCGGGCAGCCAGAAGAACGCCGTCAGCCCCATCGCCAGGCCTAACGCCACCACCGCCCACACGCCGCGCCGCCAGGCGCGGTGGGACCAGGCTACTATTCCCAGATAGAGCGTCAGAAAGGGCACGAAGATCAGGCTGGAGATGTTGTGGGTCAGGAGCAGCGCAACCAGGAGGAGGACCGAGATGACGAACCAACGCCGTCCCCCCTCTACGACCAGGCGGCGAAACGCCCATAGGATCAGGGGGAAGAGGGCCAGGGCCACCGATTCGAGCAGGTTGCCGCGCAGGAGGGCATCGAGGAACTGGTAGGGCGCGTAGGCGTATGCCACCGCAGCGACGAATCCGGCCGGCGCGCTGAAAAGGTCGCGCGCCAGCAGGTAGGCTCCCACAGCCGAACCGACGATGCATAGCACGTAGACCAGATTGAACGCCACCGGCAGCGAGAAGCCGAGCAGGTAAATCCCCAACGAAAGGTAAAGGGAAAGCGGCTCGCGGTAATTGAAGAAAGGATAGCCGTAGCCGAAAGCCAGATCGGGCAGCCAGCGTGAGAAAAAGCCCCCTTCCTGGATCAGGTGGTGCAGTTGGGCCACCCGGTAGTAGTGCAGTGGGCCGTCGTGGGTGCAGGGGACGTCGGAGCGGAGCAGGGGGATGACGGCGATGGTGCAGAGCAGGAGCAGGGTGAGCAGATTGCGGGTTGCAGGTTGCAGGTTGCGGGAGCGGGTCATGGAGCGTCTCCCAAAAGCGGCAGGGTGGCCTGGTCGCCCGGCAGGCGGTGGCCTTGGGCATCGACGGCGGGCAGGCGGTCGCCATAGGCTACGTCGTAAAAGCCGACGGCGAGGGTGTACGCGCCAGCGGGTGCGTCGGCGGATACGGGGATGGTGATCTCGTCGACGATGACTTGTCCGACCGCCCAACTGGTCGCCGGGGCCGTTCC
>JAFGOJ010000511.1 GCA_016926575.1 Anaerolineae bacterium
GAACCGGAAGGTAAACCGCAGGTTTACCCGTTTCCCCGGCGGGGTGCAGGGGCGGAGCCCCTGCAAAGCCCCTATTTTCGGAACAGGAGCTATGCTATGAAACAACGTCGATGGTCGATTGGGATCGCGTGGGTTGCCTTGATTGCCTTTACGCTGGCGTGTGGTTCGACGTCGACACCGACGCCGGCGCCAGACAGCACGCCGACGGTCTACGTGGCCCCCACAGTCTACGTCCCGCCGGAGGAGGAGACGCCGGGCGAGGCGACGGCCGCGCCGTCCCCTGAACCCACGGCCGCGCCGCCCGCCCCCACAGCGGAACCGGCGCCTCTGACGCGCATCGTGTTTACCGACGGGGGCAACCTGTGGATCGTCGAGGGGGACGCCGCGCCGCGCCAACTGACGAGCAGCGGAGCCGACAGTGCTCCGCGCATTTCGCCCGACGGGCGCTGGGTGCTCTTCAACCGTGACCTGCCGCCCGGCCCGGCCGAACTCCTGCGCTTCGAACTGCGGGCGATTGGCACCGATGGGAGCGGAGAGCGGCTGCTGGTGGCTGCGGACGCTTTGCCCGGCGAACTGGGCACCCCTATGGGCTGGGAGACGGAGGTGCTGCTCGACCGACTGCCGTACCAGGTGGCCTGGCGGCCCGATAGCCGCGCCGTCGTCTTTAACACCA
This sequence comes from Anaerolineae bacterium, assembly GCA_016926575.1. GTDB lineage: Bacteria > Chloroflexota > Anaerolineae > B4-G1 > DUEL01 > JAFGOJ01. The sequence continues at coordinate 674 of JAFGOJ010000511.1, forward strand.
TTATCCAGGGCGGCTACGGCCTGGCGCACAACGACGACCTGTGGCAGGCCGACGTGGGTGGCGGCGGCGTCGATCGGCTGCTTGAAGATGGAGACGGCGGCCAGTTCGCCATCTCGCCCGACGGCGCGTACATCGTCGTCGCCAACCCCACCACCGTAGCGATGACGGATGCTGGCGGCGGGAACCGGCGGGTGATGGTCACGTTCGGCGCGGTCAACACCGCCAGTGAGTACGCCTACCGCCCGCTGGCCTCCTGGGCGCCGGACAGCTCCCATGCCCTGGTGTTGATCTCTGATCCCGAACCTTTCGCGGAGGGGGCCACCGGCGACGTGTGGCGGCTGCCGGCGGCCGGGGGCGCGGTGCACGTGGTCACATTGACCGGCTCTTTCCTCTTCGATTCTATGGAAGGCACGCTCTGGTCGCCTGATCTGTCCTACATGGCCTACACGGTGCCCGTCGAACCGCTTACGAACAACCGTGATCTGGTGATTGCGGCCGGAGACGGCAGCGCCCCCACCGTCTACGCCAATGGCTGGGTACAGTGGTTGGGCTGGGCGCGCAGCCATTATCGCTTCACCTATTGGCGTGACAATCCCGGCGAGGTCTATTTGGGGCAGTTGGGCGAGGTGGCCGTGCGACTCGTGCCGCCGGACGTGGCGGAGCGGGTCGATACGGTGCGCTGGCTCGATGCGGACAGCTTCGTTTACCTGGCGGGGACGCGCGGGGCGTTCGACCTGTGTGTGGGGGAGGTTGGCGGCGGCTATCGCACCATCGCCTCTCTGGCGGGGGATTTTCCCTCGTTCGACGTGTACCCGTAGCGCACTTGCGTAACTGTGCGACCTGATGTATCCTTTGTAGTCTATGTTTATTGACGAGACGAATATCGAGGTAAAAGCCGGGGACGGCGGCAGTGGGTGCGTCGCGTTCCGGCGTGAAAAGTACGTGCCCTTTGGCGGGCCGTCGGGCGGAGATGGCGGGCGTGGGGGCGACGTCGTCCTGTACGTGGACGAGAAGCTCAACACCCTGTATCGCTTGACCCGTGGGCGTCACTTCCGCGCGCAGAGAGGCCAGCACGGACGGGGAAAGAACCAGTACGGCGCGTCGGGCGCGCCGGCGCGCATCCCCGTGCCGCCCGGTACACTCGTGTGGGACGCGGAGACCGGCCATCTGCTGGCCGACATGACCGAACCGGGTCAGGAGGTGGTGGTCGCGCGGGGGGGGCGCGGTGGGCGTGGCAACGCGCGCTTCGTATCCTCCACGAACCAGGCTCCACGCATCGCTGAGAACGGCGAACCGGGCGAAGAGCGCACGTTGCGGCTCGAATTGAAGCTCCTGGCCGACGTCGGGCTGGTGGGCAAGCCGAACGCCGGCAAGTCCACGCTCCTGGGGGCCATCAGCGCGGCGCGGCCCAAAGTCGCTGCCTATCCCTTCACCACCTTGCAGCCCTATCTGGGCGTGGTCGTGCTCGATGCCAACACGGACTTTGTGGTGGCCGACCTGCCCGGCCTGATCGAAGGGGCCAGCGAGGGCAAAGGGCTGGGGCACGAGTTCCTGCGCCACGTCGAGCGCACCCGCCTTCTGGTTCACGTGTTGGATGGGGCAGCCGAGGACCCGCTGGCGGACTTCGAGGCGATCAACGCCGAATTGGCTGCCTTCAGTGGCGAGCTGGGCCGCAAGCCGCAACTGATTGCTTTCAACAAGATGGACCTGCCCGAGGCGCGCGAGCGCTGGCCGCAGATGCGCCGGGTGTTTGAAAAGAAAGGGTACGACATCTTCCCGATCTCCGGCGTGGTCCAAGAGGGTACTCGGGACCTGCTGTGGCGTGTGGCGCAGCGGTTGCAGCAGATTCCCACGCAGCCTGCCACGCCGAGCGAGGTGCCGGTCATTCGCATCGAGGATGACGAGCGCATCTTCTGGATCGAGAAGGATGGGAACGTCTGGCGCGTGCAGGGGAAACGGGTCGAGCGGTTGGCGGCGATGACGCCCTTCAGCTTGCACGAGGCGGCGGCGCGGTTCCAGCGCGCTTTGGACGCGATGGGGGTCTTGGACGCTTTGCGGGAGGCGGGTGTCCAAACCGGGGACATGGTCTACTTTGGAGACGTCGAGCTAGAGTGGAGGGATGACGATCAATGGTGACCTTGCGTTGTGGTAATGCGGATCGTCTAGGGGTGTTGGGGGGGACCTTCGACCCGCTGCATTATGGGCATCTGGCCCTGGCCGAGGCGGGGAGGGATCAGTTGGGCCTGGGGTGTGTCTTATTCGTGCCGGCCGGCGACCCGCCCCACAAGCCGAGCCAGCCAATGAGTTCGGCCCAGCACCGGGGGATGATGGTGGCGATGGTTGTTGGGGACTATGAGGGCTACACCCTCTCGCGGGCGGACCTGGATCGACCCGGGCCGCACTACACGGCGGATCTGCTGGCGATTCTGCGGCACACCTATCCCAACGCCGAGCTGTACTTCTTGATGGGCAGCGATAGCCTGCGGCAGTTCCCGGCGTGGCATCACCCGGCGCGCATCGTCGCGCAGGCCCGGCTGGCGGTCTTGCGCCGCCCGAACTGGGAAGCCGACGTCCAGGCGCTGGAGTGGGCCGTCCCCGGCATTCGGGAGCATCTGGTGTGGCTGGAGGGCGCGCCCCTCGACATTTCTGGGACGGACATTCGCCGCCGGGTGCGGGAGGGACTGCCGATCGGCGACTTGGTGCCGCCGTCGATTGAGGCGTACATTCACAAACACGACCTGTACCGGGATCAGCAGGGGCGGTAGGCGCGCGTCGCGCCCCTACTCTGGTGAACCAAAGTCGGCGGGTTGGAGATCTGCTCTACCTTCCGGTCAAGAGACCGGGTGGAACAAACGGGGCCGTCTGAGGCGTTAACCAGGTCCATTTGCGGAAGGGGTCCGGGGGAACCGGAAGGTAAACCGCAGGTTTACCCGTTTCCCCGGCGGGGTGCAGGGGCGGAGCCCCTGC
>JAFGOJ010000512.1 GCA_016926575.1 Anaerolineae bacterium
CAGGAGAGGTGGGACTGGCCGCGAAGGTGCTGGAAGCGGAGGCACAGGAGCTCGGTGATTCAGTGGCTCAACGTCCATGTCTATGACCGAACCTTTTCGCCTCGCCCTCACCGCGATCCAGCCCAGCCAGCTCTACATCAGCACCGTTAAGCTGGCGGAGTTCCGCGGCTGGTGGTCGCCACCGCGGCTGGCGACGCTGTCCCCCATCCCCGTCGTGCGGCTTGACGGCACCATTGTGGCCACCGACGGTCACACGCGGGCTTTTGCTGCGTATCGGGCCGGTTTCAGAGAAGTGCCGGTCACCTGGGATCCTGACGACCTCGATTGGCAGGCCTACCGCATCTGCGTCGAGTGGTGCCATGCCGAGGGGATTCGGACGGTGATGGATCTCGTGGGGCGGGTGGTTGGGCCGGCGGATTACCAGCGGCTGTGGCTTGACCGCTGCCGCCGGATGCAACAGGCGTTGGCTCAGAGCGGTATCTCGTAAGGCGGCTGCATCAGTCGCTCGAGGTAGAGCCGGTCCGCCTTCCGCGCCGCCTGGACGGCGCGCCGCTTCCGCAGCATCTTTGGCATCCCGAGCACGCCGGCGGCGATGCCTCGCAGCGTCGCCCGGGCCTCGGCACCGCGCCAGGCCTTGAGCGCTGTTCCCGCCAACTGCCGCTGTGCGGTGAGCACAGCTTGGCCATGGTCCTGCCACATGTCTCCGGGGTAGTTCTTCACGATGGTGTAGATGCGGTTGCGTCCATCGTAGAAGGAGGCTGTCTTGCCCCCGCCCGAGGCCTTGAGCTTGTGGTAGACCACGGCCCGCGGTTCGAAGACGCAGCGCCAGCCCGCGAGCTGCGCGCGCCATGCCAGGTCGACGTCCTCGAAAGAGAAAAAGTAATCCTCGTCCAGCAGCCCAATCTCATCGAGCATCGCGCGGCGGTAGGCTGCGCTGCCACCACAGGCGCTGAAGACGTAGACGCGGCGATTGTATTGCCCGGCGTCTTTGTGCCAGATGCCGCGGTTGTGCGCAAGGCCGTCTGGGGTCACGTAGTCCCCGGCGGTGTGCAACACGTCGCGCTGGTCGAAGAGCAGCATCTTGGAGGCGACCAAGCCTGCTTCAGGGTGCGCTTCAAAGGCGGCTACCACGTGGTTCAGCCAGTCGGGGTGGACTTCGGTGTCGTTGTTTAGCAGCACCTGGATGCTGCCGCCCGCTGCACGAAAGCCGACGTTGCACGCGCCGGTGAAGCCCAGGTTGCGGGGCTGGGGGAGGGTGCAGACGGTGGGATAGCGCGCCAACACCGCCAGTGAGTCGTCGCGCGAGGCATTGTCGACGACGATGACCTCGTGGTGCGGGTAACTCTGCGCACTGAGGCTGTCGAGGCAGACCGGCAGGTGGTGCGCCCCGTTCCAGTTGGGGATGATCACCGAGACCAGCGGCTGCGTTTCCGGGCTCATCACCCCTCAGAACCTTCCGGGTTGCCAGCGACAGGCCTGCAATGGCCAAGGCGCGGCGTAGGCCAAGACAACTTTGCTGTGAGGAGGGCTGCTGCACAACCCGGAAGGTGAAGCTGCGTCAACGCCGGTACCCGGCTGCGTCAATGAAGGCCGCGACAGCGTCCTCCCAGGGCCGCAGCCGGATGCCCAGCGCAGCCGCTGCGGTGTTGGCCAACGGTGCATAAGGTGGGGGGGTGCTGGTCCTGTCGAACTCGGACGAGGAGATCGGTGTGACGGGAACGCTCTCCCGCCCGCTGTGGCGCAAAAGCACCTTGGCGAACTCATACCGCGACGTAGTGCCTTCGTTGACCAGGTGGTAGATGCCGTACGCGTGGGTCTCCAGAAGCTTGACGATCGCGTCGGCGAGGTCATCGACGTAGGTAGGGCTGCCGACTTCGTCCTCCACCACCCGAAGCGCGCCGCGCTGATCGGCGAGCTCGATGATGCGGTGGGGGAAGTTGCGTCCGCCGGCGGCGTAAAGCCAGGTGGTGCGGACGATGTAGAAGCGGTTCAGGAGATTCTCGGTGTACCATTCCCCTGCCAGCTTGGAGCGTCCGTAGGCGTTGATCGGCGCCCGCACGGCCCATTCGTGGTAGGGCTCGGTCGCCGCGCCGTCGAAGACCTCGTTGGTGCTGATCTGCACGAACTCGGCACCGACATCGGCTGAAGCCAGGGCCAGGTTCTGGGTGCCCATGCCGTTGACGCGATAGGCCAACGCAGGGTCCCGTGCGCAGCCGTCGACGTCGGTCATCGCCGCCGAGTTGATGATCACGTGGGGCGCCACGACGCGCGCGAGATCCAGCATCGCGCTGCGGTCCGTGATGTCGTCATCGGGCAAGTCGACGCCCCGCACATCGTGTGCCTCCATCAGAAGCGGCATCAACGCCCGCCCCAGCTGCCCCCTATGCCCCGCCAGTAGAATCCGCATGCCCCTTACCCCCCGTCGGAATGCCTTCCCACGTGTCCACGCCGTCACTTGAAAGCCATACCGCCGTGGCCCCGAAACGCCGCCCCTCGCTCATTCTGTCATTCTCTGCTTCTGTTGTTCTCATCTGCGTAATCTGTGGATCAATTTTGTTGTCGCGCCTGCGGATCGTCCACCCGGCGCGGGAACGGTCGCTGCCATCCCTCCCCGCCAAACCACGCGTACTGCGACAGATCGTGCATATAAACCCGGTGGTCGAAGTGCCCCTCTGCCGTATAGGCCATCACCGTGTGCGCGAGCGCCGCATCCAGCCGGTTTCGGGTGCTCTGATGCACAATATCATCGTGGAGATTGCGCTGCTCCAGGGGATCTTCCTGCCGGTCGAAGAGCAAAGCTGTCCCGTCGCTGTACTTGCACA
>JAFGOJ010000108.1 GCA_016926575.1 Anaerolineae bacterium
CGGGGAAACGGGTAAACCTGCGGTTTACCTTCCGGTTTCCCCGGACCCCTTCCGCAAATGGGCCTGGGTTAACGTCTCAGGCGGCCCTCCGCCAGGCGCAGCTTGACGAAGGCCCACGGCGCACCCAAGCCGCCCCACAAACCGATCAGCGTGTAGCGGACGAAACGGAAAAGCAGCGCGGGTTCGAGGCTGGAGAAGGCAGCTTTCAACCCGGCGTACAGGATGAACATCACGACGACGCCGGGCAGGTAGCGCAGGCCGCGCCGCCACCACACGCCGTCGCTGTCGAAACCGACCCAGCGCCGCTCCAACACGAACCCCACACCCATTCCCAACAACGTCGCGCCGGTAGTGACGCCGCTCTCGTTGAGCAAAGCCAGCGTCAACAGGATTGGAATCGCCACAGCGAGCCCCAATTGCCATCCCAGGCCGCTCTTTTCCAGCCAGCCTTCGGCCTTCGGCTCCAGCCACAGGTAGAGGACGAGCAGCAGCGCGCCAATCACGTACCCTCCCAGTACGTCGTGGGGAAAATGGACCGCCAGGTAGATGCGCGAAAGAGGCACGAGCAGCATCAATAACCCCGCCAGCACCCACAACCACGTGCGCTTGAATTGGCTCGCCACGTAGCCCCAGATGACGACGGTATTCTGCGTGTGCCCGCTGGGGAATCCGCCGCCGGATGCCTCGTACCGCTCGATGATCTCGGCGAGTGGGTACCGGTACAGCGGTGCCATGCGATCCAAGGCACGATCGAACGGGCGGGGTTGGTCGGCCAGCAGCTTCACCACCGTGTTCGAATAGGCGCAGGCGAGAAACAGCAGCGTGAGACGCGCACCCGTGCGGCGGTCCAGGCACCAGTAGACGAAGGGCATGAACAGCAAGTAGAACATCTCGTTGCCCAGGTAAGTGAACATCTCGAACGGTGTGGTCAACCCTGGAAGGGTCTGGCGCAGCCACACAATCGCATCGATGCCCCAGTCAAGAACCGCGTCCATTTTTCTCCTCCTCTTCAGTGCCGCCAAACGCCAGCGCCAGCGCGGCGTCGGTGACGGCGGCGTAGGTCAGAGCCAGCGCCCCAACGAATGCCTCCGGGCGCTTGGCAAACTCGGGCAACCCCAGCCGCTTCAGCAGCGCCGTCTCTACCGGCGGCGGCGTCACCGCAACGTGAAAACCGGCCAGGTCGCCGCGCTGCTCCCAGAACCGATCCAGGTCCGATTCGAGGGGGGCAGCCTCCGGCTCGAGTTCCTCTCCCACGACCGTCTCCAATTCGACCGGCGTAGCGGCGGCGCGGCGCGCGCGCAGCCCTTCCATGACCTGCTCGCGGGTGCGGCCACGCAACTTGAACAAGAGGAAGGGGTCGCGGTCAAACGTCTCACCCAGCAAATAGTAGACGGCGGCGATGTGCTTACAGGGCACCGCCCAGTCTGGGCACGAGCAGTCCATCGCCACGTCTTCGCGGCGGGGGAAGAGCGACGTCCCGGCCGTGTCGAACGCCTCTTCGATGTTGGGCGGCATCTCCCCGGCCAGCAGGTGGGCGGCGAAGATGGCCTGTTCGGCCATCGCGTCGATGGCGCGCTCCCACTGCTGTTCGCTCAAGGATCGAATGCCGATGCGCACCGCGTAGGGCGTGCGACGCGAGCCCTGCACGCGGGCCGTCACCAACCCCACCTGCACGTCGATGTTGCGCACCTGGCCTTTGCGCGCGTAGGCACGCCCGCGTTGGAGGCGATTGTCCCATCCGAAGGACTCCAGCACCGCGACCCAGCGCCGCGCCCACCAGTTTTCGCCGAACTCCCCGCGCTTCGTGCGCGCCTTGAGGCCGTTTTCCACCGGGATAGGGCTGGATTTGGGGAAATAGCCCCAACTGTCGGAATACCGCCGTCGTGCCATGTCAGTCTCCTACCGCCTCGCGGCTCAGGGCGACCAGCTCGCGCAGTTGAGCGGTGCTCAACTCCGTCAGCCAGCCCTCGCCCGCGCCGATGACGCTCTCCGCCAGCGCCTTCTTGCTTTCGATCAGCGCGTCGATGCGCTCCTCCAGCGAGCCGGCGCAGATGAACTTGTGCACCCACACGTCCTTGCGCTGGCCAATACGAAACGCGCGGTCGGTGGCCTGGTTCTCCACCGCCGGGTTCCACCAGCGGTCGAAGTGGAAAACGTGGTTGGCCCGCGTCAGGTTCAACCCCAGCCCGCCTGCCTTGAGCGAGAGCACGAACAGCGACGGCCCGTGCCGCTCCTCCTGGAAGCGGGTGATCATCCGGTCGCGGTGTTTGGCGGGTGTGCCCCCGTGCAGGAAGAGCACTTCCCCTTCGAAGGTGTCTTGCAGGTACTGCTGCAACAGTCCACCCATCTCGGCGAATTGGGTGAAGATCAGCGCCCGCTCGTCCACCGCCAGCACCTCTTCCAACATCTCCCCCAGGCGCGCCAGCTTTCCGGAACGGTCCGCCAGCGCCGACCCGTCGCCCAGGAAATGGGCCGGATGGTTGCAGATCTGCTTCAGCCGCGTCAACATCGACAGCACCAGACCCTTGCGCTGCATGCCTTCTGCTTCCTCCACCTGCTGGAGCGCGTCTTGCACCACGGCCTGGTAGAGCGTCGCCTGCTCCGGCGTCAGCGTGCAGTAGACCTTGTTTTCCAGCTTCTCGGGCAGGTCCTGGATGATGGTGGGGTCGGTCTTGAGGCGGCGCAGCACGAACGGTTGGATCAGATTGCGCAACTGCCCGGCGGCTTCCTGATCCTGGTACCGCTCGATGGGCAGGGCGAACTGGGAACGGAAGGCCTGCTGGGAGCCCAGGTAGCCGGGGTTGAGGAACTGCATGATCGACCACAGCTCCGACAGTCGGTTCTCGACCGGGGTGCCGGTCAGCGCGATGCGGTAGCCCGAGGCGATGCGGCGGATGGCCTGGGTCTGTTTGGCGGCGGGGTTCTTGATGTTCTGCGCTTCGTCCAGCACGATGCCCGACCACCCGACCGTTTCCAATACCTCCTCGTCCCGCCGGGCCAGGGCGTAGGTGCTGATGACCACGTCGATCTGCGCAGCGGCATCGAGGAACGCCTCGCCGCCCAGCCGGTCGCTGCCGTGGTGGATCATCACTTGCAGGCTGGGGGCGAAGCGGGCGATCTCCCGCGCCCAGTTGCCGACGACGGAGGTAGGACAGACGACCAGCACCGGGCCGTTGCTGTGCCCGGCTTCCCGGTCGTGCAAGAAAAGCGCGATGGTCTGGATTGTCTTGCCCAGGCCCATATCGTCGGCCAGGCAGGCCCCCAATCCCCATTGGCGCAGAAACGCCAGCCAGGAGAGGCCGCGCTGCTGGTAGGGGCGGAGCTGCCCCACGAGACCGTCCGGCGGAAGCAGCTCGGTCAGCGGCGCGCTGCCGTTCAGGCGTTGCAGCAGTTCGTCCACCCAGCCTTCGGCGGCGATGCCGACGACGGGCAAGTCGCCCAGCGTGCCCTCTTCGGTCAATCCCATGCGCAGTGCCTCGCGCAGCGCGATCTCTTCCTCCGCTGCGCGCTGGGTCTGCCAGAAGCGCATGGCCGCTTCGACCTGTTCCGGGCGCAATTCGACCCACTCTCCGCGCACCTGCACGAGGGGCACCTTCAGTTCCGCCAGGCGGGCGAACTCGTCGGGGGCAAGCATCTGGTCACCCAGGGCTAGTTTCCATTTAAAAGTGACCAAGGCGTCCAGATTGAGGATGCCGCTCCCTTGTTCGTCGGAGGAGATCGTGGCGTGGATGCCCAGCCGGCGGTGACGTTTGCGCCACCACTGCGGCACGAGGACACCGAATCCACTTTGCTCCAGCAATGGCGCGGTCTCGCTGAGGAACGTGTAGGTCTGGTCGATGTTCAACGCGCAGAACTCGGGGCGGGCCTGGCGCAGGCTGGCCTGCAGCGGCGGGAAGAGGCGGGCCGACTGTCCCAGCGCGGCCAGCAGCTTCTCCTGCGGGTTGTCGAAGCGTCGGTCGAGGTAGCGCAGCGTTGCGCCGCGCTCGCGCCAGACCAGGCTGGCGGGAACCAGCAGGCTGGGATCGTCGCGCGCCTGGAGGAAGAAGCGCAGGGTCCACGCGTCTGCCGGCGGTGCAGCCACGACCGCGTCGCCGCCGGCGTCCATCTCTGGCGGTTCCAGGCGGAAGCAGATGCGGAACGGCTCTTCGGCCCCGGCGAGGAGTTGTTCCAGCCAGCGCGCCGCGGCCTGGCGTAGCTCTTCCAGCGCGTGGGCGGGAGCTTTGACGGCCGGGGAGCGGGCGAAGAGGGCGGCCAGCCAGGCCTGGATGGCCGGGTTATCGCGCCGGGTGACGACGTGGGTGAGGTTGAAGGCCCACCCACGCACCGCCGCGTCGACGACGCTGCCAAGGAAGTCTTTGAGCAAGACGCGCGGCGTGGGCGGGTCTTCTGGCGCGTCGTCCGCAGCGAGGCGAAGTGCGCGGGCGGCGGTCGGCAGGGCCGCGGCCAACATCTCCACGCGCTGCACGTCCTCGGGCCGGTCGAGCACCGGCACCCACAGGGCCAGGAACTCACCGTCGCGGCGGGTCAGCGTGGGGGCAAGTTGCTGGCGGGCCAGCAGTTCGAGGGCCAGCTTCGCGGCCAGCGACCAGACGATCAGGTCGATGCCCAGGGTCAGGCGCGGGGCCAGGTCCTCGGGACGGGGCAGGTCATTCAGGAAGGTCAGCGCGGCCAGCGGCGGCAGCATCAACCCGTCGATGTACCAGGGGGTCAGTTCCAGGGGCGCGTCGGAGGGTTCGTCCATGGCATCCCGGATGAGTTGCGGGCCGGGCAGAGGGCAGCGGTTGGCAGCGGGCAGGTGGGCTAGGGCGCGGGTTTCGCCGGCCTCGGTGGGGATCAAGTCGGGCAGTGTTTCGCGCAGCGCGGCGGGCGGGAGGTGGAAGGGGTGGAGGGGCACTTTCGGCGCGCGGCCGCGGCGAGGTGGGAGCGGAGGGCCTTCGCCCCAGAGGAAGAGCGCACCCGACAGCCAGGTCGCGTGCAAGACGCGCCGCCCCGGCAGGAGTGCGAACGGCTCGAAAGGTGGCGGGGGCGGTGCGGGGGCGGGCGTTTCATCGCCTACAGGCGGCAGCGGGTGGTCACGTTCCCACGCGCTCAGGCGCTCCCGCACCTGAGCCAGGGTGGTCATGCCGAAGCCGCGCATCCGCAGCAGGTCCACGTCACTACAGGAGCGTAGGTCGGCCAACGTGACGATACCGGCACGCATCAAGGCGTTAAAAGCGCGCGTCGGAAGGTCCAGCACGTCAATCGAAAGGTCTGGTGAATTCCCCATTGAGACCTATGATAGTGTAGAAGACGGCAATTGGCAAGGGGCAGGATGCAGGAAGCCAGATGCAAGGTATCAATGTCGTCGCCAGCAGTGATCCTTGAGGGCGCAGACGTGGCACATCGAGCCGACGGCGTTGTGTTTGTAGTCTGCTCCGATGCCGATGACGACCGAGGCCGATTTGTAGGGGATGAGCAGGTAGCTGTCGTTGAGCGAGACGCCGATGTCGGCGATGGGCAGCAGGGAGCAAAGCGTCTTTTGGCCGGAGAGCGGCCAGTCGGGCAGCGAGCCGGGCGAGAGGGCCGGGCTGACGCCGTAGCCGCGCTCTGCGGCGCGCTCTTCGGCGAGGGCAACGGCCTGTTCTCCCACGTGGCTGAGTGCGATGACGCCGGCGCTGTCGAGCATGAGCGCCAGCATCGAGTCGCCGCTGGAGAAGCCGGCCTGAACTTCCACATCCAGATCGGGGCCGATGGTGACGATGGCGACGAGGACTTCCGCGGCAGGGTCGAGCAGGTTGGCGTGTTCCCCGATGGCGAGCACGTGGCCGGTGGCGAGGGTTGCTTTCTGATCGACGACCTCCTGAACGGGGAAGAAGTCGTAGACGATGGCCGGCGCGACCAGGTCGGGCAGGCGCGCCAATGCCGCGCGCACCGGCTTTTCCAGCGCCGCTTTCTGGGCCGGGGTAGCGCCCTTTCCACGCGGGCGGTGTGCCTCGACGAGTTCGTCGGGGTCGACTGTGACGGTAAAATCTTTTAGAATGGGCATGCGATCCTCCTGTTTCGAAAATAACTGCTCATCCGGCCGTCATGCCCGCGCAAGCGGGCATCCAAACCCGCGACCAGTGGATTCCCGCTTTTCCCGCTTTCGCGGGAATGACAGCGGGAATGACAACTTGGGCCACACCGCCATTTTCTGCCCTTTGTGGTGGCCGGGCCGCTACGCGGCCTAAGGCCGTGGCGACTATTCCGAAAATAGACCGTCTCGATGTAGGGC
>JAFGOJ010000513.1 GCA_016926575.1 Anaerolineae bacterium
GCGGAGCCCCTGCAAAGTCCTGGTAACCGCTGGTCGGCGGGTAAGAAACCCGCCCTACATCGAGACGGTCTATTTTCGGAATAGTCAAGGGAGACGAATATGGAATACACTCGCGAAGACGCATGGAACTTGGTGACCGAGTATACCCAGAGCCAAAGTCTGATCCACCACATGCTGGCTGTGGAAGCCGGGATGCGCGCCTACGCGCGCCGCTTCGATGAGGACGAAGAGAAATGGGGCATCGTGGGGTTGATCCACGACTTCGACTACGAACGGTTCCCCGAAAATCACCCGCTGACCGGCGCGGGCATCCTGCGCGAGCAAGGCTGGCCCGAGGACGTCGTGCGCGCGGTTCTCTCCCACGCCAGCAAAGATACAGGCGTGCCCCGAGAGACGTTGATGGACAAAACCCTCTACGCCGTCGACGATTTGACCGGGCTGATCTCCGCCGTCGCCATGGTGCGGCCTTCCAAGGACGTCCGCGACGTGACGGTCAAGAGTGTGAAGAACAAGTGGAAGGACCGCCGCTTTGCCGCGGGCGCGCACCGGGAGATCATGGAAGAGGGCGCCGGGCTGATCGGCGTGGAGTTGTGGGAACACGTCAGCGTCGTGCTGGAAGCGATGAAAGACATCGCCGCCGAATTGGGCCTGGACGGACAGTAACCGATCGTTTCGATGAGCGAAGAACCGACCGTTCCCGTCGCCACGGAAGAGCCGCGCCACTGCCCTGAGTGCGGCACGCGGGTCGCCAAGCAGGCCACGACGTGCCTGATGTGCGGGGCCTCACTCGTTGCCACAGTCGAGGAGGACGCGCCTGCGGAAAAGAAAGCACAGGTGCGTCCGCAGCATCACCCGTCACGCTGGCTCTTCTGGGTAGCCGTGACGGCTGTCGTGTTGATCGTGTTCCTGGTGGCACGCGAACTGCTGCTGCCGTTGGTCGCGCCGGAACTGAACGCCACCCCAACGCCCACCGCCTCGTCTACCGCAGCCCCAACCCGCACCATCGTCGTCACGCCGTCGGCCACGCCGCCCCCCACCCCCACCGCCACCCCGCTCCCACCACGCGCACACCAGGTTCAGGAAGGGGAAACCCTCTCCGACATCGCCGCACTCTACGACACTACCGTCGACGAGATATTGGCACTCAATCCCGGCATCACGCCGGAGCTGCTCCAGGTCAGCCAGGTGCTGCTGATTCCCCCGGCCATCCCTACCCCCGCTCCGACCGGCACCCCCTTGCCCGAAGGGCCAACGCCCACACCGGCGGACTACATCATCCACATCGTAGCAGCAGGAGACACGCTGATCTCCATCGCCGAACAGTACAGCGTCACCCTCTCCATTCTATGGGAAGCCAATCCAGACATCCCCGTCGGTTCTGACGTCATCCGGGTTAACCAGACCATCATCGTCCCTCAAAACCTACCGGAACCTACCGCGATGCCCGCGTTCGATCCGAACGCAACGCCGACGCCGATCTCCGTCTACCGAGCGCCATCCTTGCTCAGCCCCGCCGACGAGGCCGTCTTCAGCGGTCCCGAGGCCGTGATCGTGCTCGAATGGAGTTCAGTGGGCATCCTGCAATCCGGCGAGTGGTACGAATTGCGCATCGGGCCGCCCGTCGGGGACCCTGTCATCGTGCGCACCTGGTCAACCGCGTACCGCGTGCCCGCCGACCTGTACCCGCCGTCCGGCATGCCGACGCGCACGTTCCGCTGGCAGGTCAACGTGGTGCGCCAGATTCGCGGCACCGAAGAGTACGCACCCGCCTCCGAGCCGGGCGGCATTATGGTCTTCTACTGGCTGGAGACCCTGCCTGCGACGCCCACACCCAGCCCCACCGCGACGCCGTAGGCAGACGTAGACACGGGCCGTGCTGGGGCAGCGCCCGGCCGAGGGTGAACGCCGCTACCGCCAAGCTGTCCACGCCGGGCATACGCAGATCGAGGAAGGTGATGTCGGGGGGCTCCTGGCGGTAGAGCGCCACTCCTTGCTCGCCACTTTCGGTGGTGAAGACGGTGTAGCCCGCCAATCTCAGCGTGCGGGCGAAGGTTTGGAGAATGCGCTTCGTTCCCCTCACTCCTGAACGGCGTCCAAAATAAAACCGACACCCGCCTCCAACTGGGCATCGATCCCTTGCAGAAGCTGAACCCGATCCAGGCTCACGGCGATATCGGGGATGACACCGTGGCCTTCCAATACGATCCCATCCGGTGTAATGAGTTTTAAGACGGGATAGCCCAGCAGCGCGCCGTTCGGCAGGGTTGCTATGTTCATACCGGTTGCCCCACCGGGGCTGCGCTGGCCGACAATCGTCGCCCGCCCGGAAGCCTGCATCCCAGACGAGAACCACTCGCTGCACGAATAGCTCAGGGTGTCGATCAGGATGACCACCGTGCCGGTGTAAATCCCCTCCCCGGCAATGACCGTCTCCCAGCTCTCTTCTCTGCTTATGAAGGTCCCAAACGGGGTGTTTTGCTCCAGGAACTGGGCTGCCATCTGTTCCCCCGTACCGGAGTCTCCGCCGGCATTCCCGCGCAGGTCGATGATGATCCCAGGCGCATCCTGGAACGCAGCAACGGCGTCTGCCATGTCCGGAATCAGGTTGGGATGGAACATGTTGAAGCGGATGTAGCCGATGCCGTTCTCCAGTCGCAGGCTCTCGAACTCCAGGTAAGCCGCCGGCAGAGGAATCCCGGCCAGGGGCGACATCCGGCCGCGGCGAGCGCGCTCGAAGGATTGCTCATGCACAACGTCGTTCTCGTCCAGATAGGACAGCGAAACGGACGTTCCGGGATCGCCGTAGATCAGGCCCAGCAGTTGGCGCGTGAGGCCGTCGATGCGGCCTCGCTCGTTGTAGGGCGGGCCCAGACGGCCTTCCGCCGTGGCGATGATCTGCTCGACGGGGACGCCCTCGATGCGCTGGATGACGAAGCCCGGCCGGAGCCCGGCCTCGCCGGCGGGCGAGCCGGCCTCGACGCGGGTAATGACAGCCTGATCGCCTAGCAGGCGCACGTCAACGCCGATCTCGCCCCTCGCGAACGCGACCGGTTCGATGACACGCCAACCGTCCGCCCTCCCCACACCGGTGTGGGAGACGTTCAACTCCCACATCATCTGATTGAGGATTTGATAGAGTGTCTCGTCATCTTGGGCCGCGGCGACCAGCGGCTCGTAGTCGTCGTGAACGCCCTGCCAGTCCAGCCCCCCGAACTCGGGGTCGAAGTACGTCTGGTCGACCGTCTGCCACACGACCTCGAAGACCTCCAGGTAGTCTTCATTGGGCGGGGGCGCTGTGGGCAGAGCGGTTGCTACGGCCGTGGGGGGTACGCTGGTCTCGACCGGCGGGGCCGGGGTCTCTGTGCTTGGGAATGTGCAATGGCTCAGGCTCACAGCCATCAGCACGATCAAGGAAACAGCAGCAAACAGCTTCAACGTCTTCATTTCTAGGCCTCCAGACTCCGCAGTTCCAGACAGGTCTTAGGCGTCCGGTCTCTCTTGTTCCGCCCGGTCAGGAGACCGGCAACGAGGGGCCGGCGAGTAACTGCCAGGCGCACAGCCTGAGCAGTTACTCACGACTATTTTATCACGTGGCATATTGATTTGCAAACCGATTGAGAGTATAATGGTATCTTCTCAAAAAGTGGGGGGTGGGGGTTTTGCGGGCGGCTTCGCCGCCCGCAAAACCCCCATCTTCTCCCCGC
This sequence comes from Anaerolineae bacterium, assembly GCA_016926575.1. GTDB lineage: Bacteria > Chloroflexota > Anaerolineae > B4-G1 > DUEL01 > JAFGOJ01. The sequence goes on from JAFGOJ010000513.1 coordinate 3,705, forward strand.
TTTATTGAGA
>JAFGOJ010000109.1 GCA_016926575.1 Anaerolineae bacterium
CGGCAGTCGGCAGTCGGCCTTGCGCAGTATTCAGAATCCAGTATTCAGAATTCAGAAGGTCCATCCAACCATTTGTCCAATCATCCACCATTCCATCGTTCCAGTATTCCAACTCCGACCCCCGAAGCCTGGAACCTGCGAGCGGAGCGAGGTTTACCCCCTCGATACCTGCACGCGTGAGCGCCCACCACCCAGCGCTTCGACGATCATCTGGGCCGGGATGCGCTCGCGCAGGCCCGCGACGTGGCTGATGATGCCAACCTGCCGGCCGTCGGCCTGGAGCTGCTGGAGGGCGGCCAGGGCCATGTCGAGCGCTGCCGGGTCGAGCGTGCCGAAGCCCTCGTCGAGCAGCAGAGTCTCGATGGGCAGCGTGGACGTGCGCAGGTCGGACAGGCCCAGCGCCAGGGCCAGCGACACCAGGAAACGCTCGCCACCGGAGAGGGTGCGCGGGGAGCGTTCCCGGCCCTGCTGGCCGCGCGAGGCGCGTTCGGCGGAGACGTGCCACAAATCGATCACCGCGAACTCCAGCGTGGGGAAGCCGCCGCGTGCCACCTGGGACAGGCGGTAGCGTGGGTAAAGGCGGGCCAGGTGCACATTGGCCTTGAGGATCAGGCGGTCGAGGTTCAGGGACTGCGCGAACTCCTTGAACCGGGCGCCGTCGTTCACGCCGATCAGCATGTGCAGCTTGAGCCATACGCGGCCGCGCTCGCTGGCCTCCGCCCACGCCTGGCGTGCCTCGCGCCCCTGACGCGCCTGCTCCTGTAGGAGCAACACCTGCTTCCGGGCCTCTTCCAGCGCGGCCTTGGCGTGGTTGGCCTCGGTCTCAGCTTGAGTGACAGACTCCGTCAGGCTCTCTGGCGTGGCGTCCTCCGGCAGGCTTTCGGGCCGGCGCTCGAGAACCCCCGCAAGCGCTGACGAGCGCTCCTCCAGCCGGGTCCGGGCGTCTCGCTCGTGGTCTTCCAGCTCGCGCCGGGCCGCTGAGAGCTCTTCGCACCGCTCGGGCGGCAGTCGGACGGACTCCAGGCCGGCCACGTCTTCGATCGCCAGCCGGGTTGCCTCGGCGCGCAGAGCCGCGCGCTGTTCTTCCAGCTTGAGGCGAGCCGCGTCGAGGTCGGCGTGGCGTTGCGTGAGCTTGCCCCGGGTTCCGTCGGCATCGGTCTTGCGCGCTTCCAGCGTCTTCCCTGCAGCCGTCAGGCCCGCCTCCAGGGCTTCCGCGACCGCGACCTGCGACGCGACGAACCTCTCCGGCGCGCTACCCTCCCCTGGGCGTTCGCGGTGGTCATCGGGGAGGTCTGTTGCCAGGGCCGCCCGCCACGTTGCCAGGAGCGCCTCCCGTGCGTTCGCACTGGCCGTCGCCGCTTCTTCCACCTTCGCCACGCGATCAGCGTGCTCGTCAGTGGCAGTCTGCAGCGTTCTCCGGTGCAGCGAGACGGCCTCGCGGGCGGCCTTTAGCTTCGTCTCTGCGATGGGTAGGGCGGCGGCCGCCGCGGTGACCTCAACGACGACCGCGTTCCAGGTATCGACGGCCGTCTTCGCGGCCTGCTTCCAGTCCGCAGGCGACCCGGTCGAAACGTCGAGGGCGTGGGCGCGCAAATCGATCTGCAGAGCAGCCGTATCTCCGGCAAGGTTGGCGTGCGTCTCCTCGTAGCGGCGTCGGTCGCTCGCGAGGCCTTCTCCCCGCGTCTCGATCTCGACCCGTTTGGTCTCAACGGCCTGCGCGCGATCCCGCAGTTGGCCTTCCTTCTTCTCGGCCTCGACGGCGCACCTGCGTTTGGCGGTATCCGCGTCGTCAATAGCCTTGAGCCGGGAGGCCGCTCCGTCGCGACGATGGGTCTCGGCGCCAATGGCATCGTCGCACTCCCGCACGTCCGCGTCGGCGGGCAATCCCGCAGCCGGGAGCGCGGCGTCCCGTTCGGCTACGGCGGCCGTCGCCTCGTCCACCGCAGTCTGCAACTCACTTTCGGCGTGCTTCAGGCTTTCCTCTGCACCCGACAACTGCTCCCGTGCCTTGCTGGCTACGGACTCCGCCTGGGTCGCTTGCTTCTCCGCGGCCGTGAGCGCCTTCTTCGACCGCTTCTCCTCTGCGGCGATCCGCTCGTCGTCCGGCGCACGGGAGGGGTCGTCGGCCCAGGGGTGCGTGGTGGCGCCGCACAGCGGGCAGGGAATACCGTCCGCCAGGCTCGCGCGGTGCACAGCCACCGCTGCCATACGCACCAACCCCTCGTGGGCCTCGCGCAGCCCGTTTGTCTCCTTCCGGCTCGCCCGCGCCTGGGCCTCTGCCGTCGCGACTGCTGCCCCCGCGGCCGTTACGGCCCTCCCGGCCGCGTCACGATCCTTCGTGCGCGTCTGGACCTTCGCGCGGGTGAGCTCAACCTGGTGGAGCGCGCGTGTGACCTTCTCCAGTAAGGCGATACGCCGGTCAGCCTGCTCCCGTTCCAGAGACAGCGCCGCGCGCCGGGCCTCGAGCGTGTCCGGCCCAAGGAGCGCTGCCAGCACCCCCGTGGCGTCGGCCAACGCCTTCCGGGCGGGCGCCACGGACGCCGCTTTGTACGCCTCCAGCGCCGTGGCGGCTTCGTTTGCGGCCTTCCGGTCCCGCTCCAGGGCCTCGCGGTCCCTGGCGATTCGCGTGGCCTCTTTGGCAATCTGGCCGTCGCGTCGCACGACGTCGTCCAGTCGGCCGCGAAGCGCGTCCCACTCGCGGGCCAGCGGCTCCAGGTATGCATGCGTGCCGCGCTGTTCCTCGGCGCGTGCCACCCTGGACTCCGCCTCCGCGAAGGCCCTGACGGCCTTCGCTTCGCCATCCACGGCCTCGTCCGCGGCCTTTTGCGCCTTCGTGACAAAGCCTGCAGCCTTGGACGCCTCGCCCTCTGCGGCTGTCTGGTGGTCGAACGCCGCCCGCGCGGTCGAGGCCGCGGCTTTCAGCACGTCGCAGTGCCGTACCGCCTCGTCGCGCCGTGACCGCGCCTGATCGCGAGCGCCCTCGGTACGGGAGACCTCGGCGTCAAGGTCTTTGAGCGCGGCCTCCAGCTCGGCGATGGCACGCTCGCTCTCCCGAATGGCACGCTCGCTCTCCCGAATGCCGTCGACGAGGTCAAAAGCCGGGTGCCGGCGCTCGTGCTCCGCGAGCGCCGCCAGGTCGACGGACAGGCCTTCGCGCCGGAGGGCCAATGCCTGCTGGGCCACGCGGGCTTTCTCAAGCTCGTCTGCCATGCGGGTGCGCTCGACGGCCCAGCGCTGGAACGCCTGCACTTTCCCCAGGGCCTCCTCCCGATCTCGAGATTCGCGCCGCCGGTCTGTCGCCTCCTGCTCCCTTTGGGCCAGCACCGCGGGATCGACCGCGCCGACATGCTTCCACGCGGCCTCCAGGGCGTCGATCCGCTCCTTGTAGGCCTTTGCGAGGCGCGCGGCGCGCGCTCCGATCCTCTGGTAGCGCTCGGTGCGGGTCAGGCGCTCCAGGATGGCCGCCCGGTCCTTGATCTCGGCGCTCAGCAAGGCGTCGAACTGCCCCTGCGCGAGCAACATCGAGCGCTGGAAGTCAGCCACGCCGAAGCCCTCCAGCACGGCAGCGAACGCGCGCGCCGCCGGGTTGACCTGGTTGCCCGAGTAGAGCACGTTCCACGTACCGTCCGCCTGACGGATCTCCAGGCTGCGCTCCGCATTCTGCAGCGCCCCTTCGACCTGCCTGCGCGCCCTCCAGCACGCCCAGCGCGCTCGGTAGCGCTGGCGCGCGCCGTCTGTACCCAGCTTTGAGAACTCCACCTCGGCGAAGCACTCGCCCGTCCCCCATGACATGACCGCCCTGGCGTCCGTATCGTCCTTCCCGTGCTCGTTACCCAGGCGCGGCGTCTGGCCGAACAGCGCGATGCTGACCGCGTCCATCAGCGACGACTTGCCCGAGCCAGTGGGCCCGTGGATGAGGAAGAGCGGCGCTTTGGCCAAGTGCGAGTCCAGGTCAATCACCTGCTCGCCATACAGGCTGTTGATGTTTGCGCAACGGATGAGGTGCAGCTTCATGCCGTACCTTCCACACCGGTGCGAGCCTGCTCAATGGCGCGCTCCAACTCCTCCTCGGGCCACGACAAGAGCGTCGCGAACGCGCGCTGCAACTCCTCGGCGTCGGTCGTCCGCGTGGCCTGGCAGAGCCGGGCGAAAACCTCGGCCTCGGTCATTTCATCGAGGCCGGCCTGGGGTACTGGGTCAACATCCTCAGTAGCGCCCACGAACACCTCCTGGACCCCGATCAGCACCGGCCGCTTGGGCTCGGCGTGAGCGTCGAGAGCCGCCGTGATCGTCTCGCGCAGACGGGGCTCCGGTCCGTCCAGACAGGCGCGCACGTGTACGAGCGGCGGGAGCGGCGCAGAACTGGTCAGTGCCTTGAGATCACGCACAAGGTCGACCGGCGAGCCCTCGATCACCCGCAGCTCGCGGAACACCGGCACGCGGATGGGCGCAATGGCGGGCGGTCCTGCCTCCGGCAATTCGACCAGCAGCACGTTGCGCGCGACCGTGCAGTCGGCCACCGACACCGGGAGCGGGCTGCCCGAGTACCAGGCGTGTCCCTCCTCGACCGGGTACGCCCGATGGATGTGCCCCAAGGCCGTGTACGCCAGCCGCGGGTCCAGCACCGACGCCGGCAGGCCCTTGATGAAGCCCACCTGGTGAATCTCGGCCGTGTAGTCCTCCCGCCTGACCTCGCCAAGCACCATATGCCCCGTCGCAATCACCGGCAGCCCCGAATACAGGGCCTGGGCGCGATCGACCAGCCGGCTGTACAGCTCGGTGAAGCGCACGCGGAACGCCTCGGCCACTGCGCCGCGGTCCAGATCCGTCGTGCGCACGCCCAGCCGGTACTCGTGCACGTACGGCACGGCCAGGCACACGGCCTCCACGGTCTCGCTGCCGCGACGCCGGAGCGGCACCACCGCCATATCAAGGGGCTCCTCAGGGGCCGCCAGTCCCCCCACCACGTGCACACCAAGTGCGGCCAGCACCTCCCGCGGCGCGTCCAGGCGAGATGGCGAGTCGTGGTTGCCGCCGACTACCACCACGTCGCGTACCCCCGTGGCCGCCAACCCCGCCAGGAAGCGGTAGTAGGCCTCCTGCGCCTCGGCCGAGGGCTGCATGGAGTCGAACACATCGCCGGCCACCACCAGCGCGTCCACCGCCTGCTCGGCCAGCAACGCGGCCAACCACGCCAGGAACCGCTGCTGCTCCGGCAGGCGCGACACACAGCCCGTCGATAGCCCCAGATGCCAATCGGAGGTATGCAGGATGCGCACGGCGTCCCTTACCGTTCTTCGTTCAATGCGCGGATTTCGCGCTCTTGTGGAGCTATTGAACCGAGGGCGTTGGCAGAATAGCAAGTCATCGATCGCGGATGGCCTTCAAAGCCCACTATTCTAAGATTAGAATAGTGGGGAAATGCGGCCTGGCGAGCCAAGCAGGGGCAGGGGATGTGTGATGAGAGTGCGGGCATGCTTCCCCCTGGGAATGCGGAGCAACCCCACGCGACGGCACTACGCCGTCGCCACAGCAGGGGCAAACGGTATGGCGGGAGGAGGGGGAAGTCAAGAACAGAGCGAAGGGCTCACGCAAAGCCGCAAAGAAGGCAAAGGGAGTGAGGAGTGAGGAGTGGGAAGCAAGTCGGCAGTAGGCAGTCGGCAGTAGGCAGTCGGGGCCATCTCCTCACTCCCATCTCCTTACTCCTCACTCCCATCTCAGACAGCGAAGCGAAGCCGGCA
>JAFGOJ010000514.1 GCA_016926575.1 Anaerolineae bacterium
CCCTCGGTTACCATGACTTTGCAGGGGCTCCGCCCCTGCACCCCGCCGGGGAAACCTGCGGTTTCCCCGGACCCCTTCCGCAAAAGGGTTTCGGTCAACGCTGCCTGTAGGGGCGACGCATGCGTCGCCCCTACAGGCGATTTTCGTTCATTGGTAGAGAGCGAAACGATCATGGTTTCTATTCCGAAAATAGCAACCGCTCGATCGTCATGCCCGCTGTCATTCCCGCGAAAGCGGGAAAAGCGGGCATCCATCCGTGCGCCAACTGGATTCCCGCGCCTGTCCCCGCGAAAGCGGGGATACGCGGGAATGGCGCCCTTAAACGAACCGTGCGCCCATTTTCGTTCATCGGTTGTGAGCGTAGCGATCATGGCCTCTACTTTGAAAATGTCACATTAGCACAAAACTGCTTTGCTTACTCACCGATTGGTCATTGCGAGGGCGCGAAGCGCCCGAAGCAATCCCCAAGATGCTGCTAGGGGATCGCTTCGCCGCCTGCGGCGGCTCGCGATGACATCTTCGCACGAAATGTGACATTGTCAAACTACTTATCCATATCGCGCAGCGCGTAGTAGGCCGGCCGCAAGTTCGCCTCCGGCCAGCCCGGCTCGGCGATGGCCCACCAATACTGCTCTTGCTCGGGCAGCCAGGCGGGGTCAGGCAACGAAAGGACGAACATCGGCCCGATCCACGGTTGCCAATTCTGACGGGCGAACTGGAACGCACGCACCAGGTAATCGGCTTTCTCCTCTTCCGTGACCGAGAACCAGGTGTAAGCGCTGTTGTGCGGGTCGGTGGTCCAACCCATCTCCAGGATGGCGACCTGCTTATCGGCATCGCCGTAGCGGACCATGATCTCGCGCATATCCTCGACGTGGCGGAAGCAGAAGAAGCGCTGCCCGCCGTAGTACGTATCGGCGGCGGCTTCGGCGGGAGAGAGTTCCGGCGGGGCGCGATAGCCGGGCGCGTGCAACCCCAGCAGGTCAAAATAGGGCAGCGCGCCGGCCTCGTACATTTCGATCAGGTATTGGACGTCGGGGATCGCACCGGGCGGGCCGGTACCGGTGGGGGCCAGGCCGGCGGAGATGACGATGGCGTCGGGGTCGGCTTCTTTGATGGCGACGTAGCAGGCGCGCAGGATTTGGACGTATCCGGCGGCATTAGGGACCGCGTCGTTCCACTCGCGGGCCAGATTGGGCTCGTTCCACACCTGGTAGGCGCGCACGCGGCCGCGGTAGCGCTCGGCCAGCGCGCCGCAGAAGTGCGCGAAGTCCTCCGGACGGACGGGCAGTGTGGGGTCGTCGGGGGGCGTGGTCCAATCGGGCAGCGGCAGGCCGTCGATGCGGAAGAGGACGTTCAGGCCGTGCGCCTCGGCGCGCTCGACGATGTAATCGCTCTTGGGCCAATCGAAATGACCTTCCAGAATCCCTTCCAGGTCACGCCAGACGACGTTCTGCTTGACCCAGGTGAACCCGGCCTCTTCGATCAACGTCAAGTCGCGCTCGGCGATGTCCCAGTTCCACCACAGGAACGCCTGCATCCCGTAATCGGGCGCGGGCAATCGCTGGCGGGGCCAGGAGGTGGGGGTTGGCGTCGGCCAGGGTTCAGGGGCGAACGCGCCTCCGGGATTCCAGAAGCCCACTATCAGAACCAGGAGGATACTCCCTAGAACGAATCCCCCACTGACCAGCCGCCACCTGCGAGACGCCTCACCCATTTGCCCGTTGACACTCACTGCTGTGCAATCTGCAATCTCGAACCTGCACCTGCAACCTATTGCGGCTTCGGCATATCCCGTACTGCGTCGAATGCCGGGCGCGGGCTGCCGTTGTAGTCGATGATGCTGTAGGGAGCGTTGGGGTCGTCTGGCGTGCGCGGGCCCGTGTTGGCGTAGTTGAGATTCCAGAGGAACGCCAGGCGCACGAATCCCCAGTCGTGCATCAACTGGAAGGCCTGGGAGATGTATTGAGATTGTTCTTCCAGCGAGTTGTCTTGGGAGAACTCGAAGCCGGGCGGATACCCGCCCAGACCCTCGGCTGAGGCCCAACCGAACTCGGTCAAGCAGAGCGGCTTCATGCCGCTGATCGCACTGCTGTAGCGTTCGAGCGTGCTGCGAAAGGACCAACTGGGGTGCGGATTGTCCCAGAAGCCGCGAAAGACCGCGCCGTCGTCGACGTAGGTGGTGTCGTTGTAGGCAATGCTCGGCGGGATGTTGTAGCCATTGTGGTGGACGCCCACACAGTCGCAGTAGCTCAAGAAGCCGTTGTTGATCATTTCCTGGTAATACTGGAAGTCGTCCATATAGCCGATGCGGGCGGGGTTGTTGGGATCGGTGGCGGTGCCGCCCACGGGAGAGAGCGCGCCGCTGATGACGATGATATTGGGGTCGCGGCTCTTGATCACCTGATAAGCGAGACGCAGCATCTCCACGTAGCGCGCCGGATCGACGCCGGCGGCGGTATCCCATTCGCGGTCCAGGTTCTGCTCGTTCCACACCTCGATAGCGTGGACGCGACCGTGGTAGCGGTCGACCAGCCGGCCCAGGAAGTCGGCGTACAGAGCGAGATCGTCGGGCGGAGCGGCTTCAGGGTTCGTATCGAAGTACGTGCGCGTCCATTGGGGCGCGCCGACGACGCTGAGCATCACATGCACCCCGTGGGCGTTCGCCGCCTCGACGACGGCATCGTACCCGCTCCAGTCCATTTGCCCCGGCGTGAGTTCGAAGTCTCCCCAACGCACTTGCTGCTTGACCCAACCCAGGCCCAGGCTCCGTACCTGGCCCATCGTGTAATCGGGGAGTGGCAGCGCGTCGGCGGCGATGCCGTAGCCGAAGACCTCGGCGGTCTGTGCCGAGGGCGGCGTGGTCACGCCCGGCTGAGGGGCGGACGTTTCGGCCGGCAGGGGTACCAATCCACCCGCGACGGTAGCAGTTGGCGTGGGCAACAGAGCCGCGGCGGTGGCGTCTGCCGACGGCGCATCCTCACCCTGAGGTGCGAAGAAGCCCCACCAGACCCCGGCCAGCCCCAGAACCAATATCAAAAACCATCCCACAACCGATAAAATGAAGCGGGGTTGTTTGCCCTGGCTGTTGGCTGACATATCGAGCATAGCTGACTCCTTAACGAAAGGGTGGGGGGACGCCTTCAGCACCCCTCCGGGACTGAAAGACGTCTCCCCACTCGAAATAGCAACGTTCGTTTGTTACTTAAACGGTATCTTCTCGAAAAGTAGGGGTGGGGGGTGCGGGCGGCTTCGCCGCCCGCACCCCCCTCTGCCCCCGCTTTATTGAGAAGGTACCTTAAACGAGCGCAATCAACGCGTCCCTAGCACGGCATGCAGCGTGTCGCAGGCCGGGCAGGCATTGCCGGACCGGACGATGGCGTAGCCATCCTGCGGGTCGTCTCCATATCGCACGTAGTCGATATTCCAGACGATGATGCAGCGCACCATCCCGGTATTGACGCTCAAGCTGACCGCTTCGGCCAACCAGTTGGACTGCATCGAGTTGTTGATCCCGCGCGCCCAGGCGAAGGCGTCGGAGAAGGTGGGCAGGCCCTCCTGAGAAGCGTAGCCCATCTCGGTGTAGAAGAGCTGGCGCGATCCGCCGAAGATGTTGTAGTACAGGCGCGTCTGCGGCAAGAAATACCAGGAGTGGTGACCGCCGCCGCCGTCGGCCGGGTGGCCGCTGGAGGCCGAGGGCGACGTCGCGCCGGCGTTGTGGTGTGCGCCGATGTAGTCCATACACGCCGCGCCGCCCGCCGCCGCTACGCCTTCGAGGAACGGCTGGTCATCGCAGCCGTTGGGGCCGCAGCCGCCGAACCAGCCCGTGGGGGCCGGCGCGGCGCTGATCACCGCAGTTCCAGAGTTGGCCGCTTTGATGGCGCTGTACGAAGCGCACAGCAGGTTAGTGTAGGCCTGCGGGCTGATGTAGCCTTCCTGCCACTCGCGGCCGATGTTCGGCTCGTTCCACACCTCGATGGCGTCTGCGCCAGTGGCGGCCATCTGTGCCACCCAGGCGGCGAAATTCTGCTCGAAGCCCGGCTGGGTGACCATACCGGGCGATCCCAGCGCGCTCAACTGGATCTTGAACCCGCGTGCGTGCGCTGCGGCGACCAGGCTGGAGACGTCCTGCCCGTAGTGGACCTGGGTCTTGACCCAGCTCATCCCGGCGTAGTGCATCAAGTCGGCGTAGGGCATGCCGGTATCGCGCACGTGCCCGCCCAGCTCGAAGGAACCGG
>JAFGOJ010000515.1 GCA_016926575.1 Anaerolineae bacterium
CAGGAGTGGCTGAATGATCCGACCGCAACAGACCGCACTTTGGCCGCCCCCCGAGGGCTTCGTCCTCGTTCCCTCGCAGGTGGACGGCATCGAATTGTACGCCCCCGCACCCGAAACAGCGCCAAAGGAAGAGACGCGCTCCTTCAAATGCCCTGCCTGCAGCGGCGTCACTGCCTACAACGCCACCCAGCAGCGCCTTGCCTGCGCCCACTGCGGGCGCGTCCAGGACATGAGCGCCGAAGTCGTCGGCGCGCAGGCGGCCGAGTTCGAATTCACGCTGGAGACGATGGAGCGCGCCCAGTATGGCTGGGGTGAGGCGCGGCGCGAACTGGCCTGCGAAAACTGCGGGGCCGTCGTCACCGTCGCGCCCGACGTGCTGACCGACACCTGCGCCTTCTGCGGCTCGCATCGCGTCCTGGCCCGCGACACGGTCGGCAACGCCCTCCGTCCCACTGCTCTGATCCCCTTCGTCGTCGACCAGGGCCGCTGCCAGACCCTCGCCCGCGAGTGGCTGGGACGGGGCTGGATGCACCCATCGGAGCTGCGCGACGTGCGCGCTCTGCGCGAACTGACCGGCGTGTACTTGCCCTTCTGGACCTTCGACACCCACGTTCACGCCGATTGGGAGGCTGAGGTGGGTACGGAACGCACCGAGCGCTATTACTCCGACGGTGAGTGGAAGACGCGCACGGTCATCGATTGGTCCTGGCGCTCGGGACGGGTGCACCTGCCCGTCGACGACCACCTCGTCGTTGGCACTGATCGCGTCAGCCGGGTGGTGCTGGAAAAGGTGCTTCCCTTCGATTTGAGCGCGTTGACCACGTATGAACCGGGCTACCTCGCCGGCTGGCAGACCAAAACCTACGACGTGTTGCTGCAACAGGCGTGGGAGACGGCCAAGCGCGAGATTCGAGACCTCTCTAAGCGTGCCTGTTACAGCGACACCGGCTCGCACCACGTGCGGAACTTTCGCATGACCGCCGACTTCGCCGACGAACTGTGGCGCTACGTCCTCCTGCCGGTCTACCTGGCTTCTTATTGCCTCGAAGACAAGACCTTCCAGGTGATGGTCAACGGGCAGACGGGCAAGGTGGGCGGGCAGAAGCCGGTGGCCTGGCTGCGCGTGTGGCTGGCGATTGCGGCGTTGCTCTCGCCCGGCGCGTGTCTGGGTCTGCTGGGCCTGCTGCTGACGCCCTTAGGGGGCGTCGGCGTGGTAGGATTGGTCATCGGCGCGATCCTGTTCGTCGCTGCGCTGGTGGGGGCGTTCATCATCTTCAACCAGGCGCGATCTTCGGAGGAGGCGTGATGGACGATACAAACGCCGTCGAACGGCACATTCCTGTCGACGTGACGGCCGTGTGGGGCGCGCCGCTGATGGCGATTCACTGTGCCCATTGCGGCGAGGCGCACCTGGTGCCGGACGGCGCGCTGCCGGGCCGTTGTCCTTACTGCCTGCAGGGACCGGTGGCACCGCAGCCGGCCTACCTGCGGGGCGAACCGCCCGAGCAGATGCTGACGTACAAAGTGGCCGACCGCGGCCTGGCGGGTGTGCTGGAGCGCTGGGCGGCCGGGGGCTGGTTCCGCCCCGATGACATGAACACCAACAAACTCCTTGTGCGTGCCCGGCGCTACCTGGTGCCGCTGTGGCTGGCCGACAGCCACGTCGAAGCGACGTGGCGTGCCGACGTGGGCTTCGATTACCAGGTCGTCAGCTCGCAAGACCACTACCGTGAAGGTGGCGGGTGGGTCTCGCGGGACGTGGAGGAGACGCGGGTGAACTGGGAACCGCGCGTGGGCCGCTTGAACCGCACCTACGAGAACGTCGCCGCACCTGCGCTGGACGACCACCGCGCGGTGATGCGCCGCCTGGGGCGCTTCGACCTGGACGAGCGGGTGGCGTACACCCCCGACGCGCTGGTCGGGGCGGTGGTGCGCATCCCCTCGCTGGACCCGGACGCGGCGTGGCCTGGCGCCGAGGCGGCCCTCGTGCGTAGCGCCGAGGCCGATTGCCAGGCCGCGGCCGGTGCCGACCACATCCGCGATTTCACCGTCGCGGCCGAGTACACGAATCTGAACTGGACCCAGCTTCTGCTGCCGGCCTACGTCACCTGGTACGAGGAGGGTGGGCAGGTGTGGCCGGTGCTGGTTAACGGCCAGAGCGGGCGAGTGGACGGCGTGAAGCGAGCTTCGGCGCGCAAGGCACAGGTTGCCGCGCTGGTGTTGGGCGCGCTCGGCGTGTTGTTGTTCGTTTTCGGTGGGTTGCTGGCCCTGGTGGGGGCGGTCTTCCCGCCGCTGGTGGCGGTGGGCGGGGTGGTTCTGGTCGCCGGTGTGTTGCTGGCGCTCGTTGCGCCTGCGCCGATGATCGGCGTGTGGGTGTCGAATCGGCGCACAGGCGACGCCGGCGCGAAATAGGCGGCTTTTCGGCCACCCGGCGGGTTCAAACTACACAATACAAAAGTCGCCCTCGCGCATCAGGGCGACTTTTGTATTTGCTGCTTCGGTTCCATCCCATTGGATTCTCATCACCTCCTTTGTAACAGCCCGGTTGATTGTCAGTTGACCTTGTGGGCGACGGGGGCGTGTTCGGCCTTGCCGATGGTCTTCCCGATCGCTTCGTAAGCCCCCATCAGCAGGGTGATGACGAGGCTGGCGACGGTGAAGACCTCCATTGCGTAAAAGATCACCAGCTTTGCGCTCAGAAACGTCTCGTTCATTTCACTCACCTCCTTTTTTGTTGATTCTGGTTGTAGTATAACACGAGGCGCGCGCGATGTCATCGTGTGACATGCTGATTTCAGTCTGATGAGAAAGGCGTATTTCCCTGGAAGCCTCTGGCGGGTGGGTATCTAACGCCTCTAGCAGAAAACCCTTAGTTATAATACGACCCGCACGCTGTTGGAACGGCAGGCGGGGCACATCCGCTCTTTGTCCTCTTCCAGGTTGAACGTGACCGGCCACGTGTGGCCGCAGCGGTAGCACGCCAGCGTTGCGGGCGCGGGTGCCTTCAGCCGCCAGACCTGGCTGGTGCGCGGGACCTTCTTCCCGGCCAGCGCTTCCTGGGTACGTTCCACCTCGTCGGGCGTGACGGCGGCGCGTAGCTCTTCGACCTCGCGCATGATCCGCGCCCACTTCTGCCCCTCGGCCGCGCTGCACCAGTCGATCTGGAGCCGCTCCGGGCGCACGCCGTGCTGTTCCAGCCCCTCCCACAGCGCGTCGACGCGGCGCACGGTCTGCCGGTTGGCGTTGATGTAGTGGCAGTCGGCGAAGTGGCAGCCGGAGACCAGCACCATCGGCGCGCCCTTCTGGAAGGCGTACCACACGAAGTCCGGTTTGACGCGCCCCGAGCACATCGTGCGGATCAGGCGCGCGTTGGCCGGGTACTGGAGCCGCGCAGTGCCGGCCGTGTCTGCGCCGGCGTAGGAGCACCAGTTGCAGGCGAAGGCGAGGATCTTCTCCAGCGGGTTCGTTTCGAGGATCGCGTCGATCATCGCGTAGACCTGCTGGTCGGTGAAGTGGCGCATAGTGATGGCGTCGAAGGGGCATTCGGCAGCGCAGGTGCCGCACCCGGCGCAGGCGGCGCTGACGACGCGGGCCACCTGCTTCTTCTCCCACAGAATGGCCGAGAAGGGGCACACGGCGGCGCACTGGCCGCACATCTTGCACAGGTCTGGATCGACCACGGCGGTGATTGCTTCCACCTTGATCTTGGGCGCGTTGAGCAGGATTTCGGCGCGTGCGGCGGCGGCGCTGGCCTGCGTCACCGAGTCTTTGATGTCCTTGGGCGATTCGGCACACCCGGCCACGTAGACGCCCTTGGTCGGCGTGTCGACCGGCTTGAGCTTGGGGTGCGCCTCCATCAAGAATCCGTCCCCCGTGCGTGAGAGCGTCAAGAGCTGGCGCACCAGGTCGGTCTCCTTGCACGGCACCGTCCCCACCGAAAGTACCAGCAGGTCGACGTCGTGCTCCTCCAGCAGGCCGGTGGCGGTGTTCTCTACGTACAGGTGGATGTTTCCCGTTGCGTCGTCGGCCACCACCTCGCCGGGCAGGCCGCGGATGTAGCGCACGCCCTTCGCTTTGGAGGTCATGTACAGGTCCTCGAAGCCCTTGCCGAAGGCGCGGATATCCATGTAGAAGACCGTGATCTCGGTGTCGGGGTAGTGGTCCTTAAGCAGCAGGCTGTCTTTGATCGTGTTCATGCAGCAGATGTTCGAGCAGTAGGGGTTGCCGCGCGCGCCGTCGGGGTTCTTCTCGCTGTGGAGGGTGCGCGAACCGACGCACTGGACGAATCCGATGCGTTTAGGGCGCGTGCGGTCGGAGGGGCGCACGAAGTGGCCCTCGGTGGGGCCGCCCGCCGAGATCAGGCGTTCGAATTCCATGCTGGTGATGACGTCTACGATGCTGGTATAGCCGTACTCGTCCAACGCGGTGGGGTCGTAGACGTCCATCCCCGTGGCGACGATGATCGCGCCCACGTCCAGCGCCACAATTTCGTCCAGCATGTCGAAATCGATGCAGCCCTTGTCGCAGGCCTGGATGCACTTGCCGCAGGCGATGGGGTTGTTGCCCAGGCACTCGTCGGCGTTGACGATGTAGGCGGAAGGGACGGCCTGGGGGAAGGGGATATAGATGGCGCGCCGGGTGGCCAGCCCGGCCTGAAACGCGTCGGGCATGACGATCGGGCAGACCTTGGCGCAGTCGCCGCAGGCGGTACACTCGGTTGCGTCGACGTAGCGCGCCTTTTTGCGCACGTGGACCTTGAAGTTGCCCACGTAACCGGAGATATCTTCGACTTCACTGTAGGCCATCAACTCGATGTTGGGATGTCGACCGACATCCATCATTTTTGGCCCCAGAATTCATATACTACAGTCCATCGTGGGGTAGGTCTTATCGAGTTGGGCCATGATGCCGCCGATCGACGGTTCCTTCTCCACGAGGTAGACCTTGTGCCCGGCGTCGGCCAGGTCGAGAGCGGCCTGGATGCCCGCCACGCCCCCGCCGATGACCAGCGCCGCGTTGGTGACGGGCAGCTGCTCCTCGTCCTGGGCGTAAAGCCAGCGGGCGCGGGCCACCGCGGCGTGGATGATGTCCTGCGCCTTTCGCGTAGCGACCGCCTTGTCCTGCAAGTGGACCCAGGAGCAGTGTTCGCGGATGTTCGCCATCTCGAACAGGTACGGGTTGAGCCCTGCCTCGCTGACGCATTGGCGGAACGTCGGTTCGTGCAGCCTGGGCGAACAGGAGGCGACGACGACGCGGTTGAGCTTGTGTTCGACGATGGCGCGCTTGATTTCCTGCTGACCGGGATCGGCGCAGGTGTACCGGTTGCGGATCGCCACGGTCACGTCGGGGAGTGTCTCGGCGTACTCCCGCACCGCTTCCGTGTCGATGCTCCCGGCGATGTTCAGGCCGCAATCGCAGACGAAGACGCCGATACGCAGATCATCTTTCGGCAAATGACACCTCCTGTTGTAGCCACGAATTTATAAGGGTGTGTTTCATTTGAGTTGGGTCGCCCGGCGATCAATCGCCGGGCTAATGAACAAC
>JAFGOJ010000516.1 GCA_016926575.1 Anaerolineae bacterium
GCCCGCTCGGCGTGGGTCCACGACCTGCGCTTCCGCCGGGTCACCCGGCGGGAGCAATAACGTCGGCTATTTTCGGAACAGAGGCCATGATCGCTTCGCTCACAACCAAGGGGCGAAAATCGCGACATGCCTTAAGTCGTCATTCCCGCGTAAGCGGGAATCCACTTGGCCGCGGTATGGATGCCCGCTTTCGCGGGCATGACGAACGGATGAGCGACTATTTTCGGAATAGGAGAATGCACCGATGAAATCCTGGTATCGACGTGCGACCCTTATCAGCGCCGCGTTGATAGGTGTGGTCGCACTGGCGTGGTTCGTGCTGGATCGGCGCTCACCCGCACCGGCCGTACCGGGCACCGCAACGCCCGGCCCCACCGAACACCCGCTGGTCGAGATTCCACTGAGCGGCCCCATCGCCGCGGCCAACGCCGAAGTCTCCGGCATGGCCTGGTACGGCGACGTCCTGATCTTGCTGCCCCAGTACCCCGGGCGGATGGCGGACCGGGACGACGGCGCAGTCTTCGCGCTGCCACGGGCAGACATCGTGGCGTTTCTGGACGGCGACGTCGACGGCCCACTGGAACCGGTGGCGGTCCCGCTGCTGGCTCCGGGCTTGGCCGAAGGGATTCAGGACTTCGAGGGCTACGAGGCAATTGCCTTTGCCGGCGAGCGGGCGTATCTGACCATCGAAGCCAGCCCCGGCGCGTCGATGCAGGGCTACCTGGTCACGGGGGCAATAACGCCCGATGTGAGCGCGCTGCGCCTCGATCCCGAATCGCTGGTCGAGATCGACCCCCAGGCCGGCCTGTCGAACATGAGCGACGAAGCCCTGTTCACCGTCGGCGACGTGGTGGTGACAATCTACGAAGCCAACGGGGCCAACGTCAACCCCGAACCGGTAGCCCACCGTTTCGACGCGGCGCTTGGGGTGCTGGAGGCGGTGGCGTTCCCCAACGTCGAGTACCGCATCACCGACGCGACGGCCCTCGACGCAGACGGCACCTTCTGGGCCATCAACTACTTCTGGCCCGGCGACGTGAAGCTCGATCCAGCAGCAGACCCGCTCGTGGCCGCCTTTGGAGTTGGGGCGACCCACGCGCAGAGCGAGACGGTGGAGCGGTTGGTGGCGTTCCGGTACGACACCGCGGGCATCGCGCTGGTCGACGCGCCGCCGATCCAGTTGGAGCTGGCTGGCGAGGCGCGCAACTGGGAAGGCGTGGTGCGGCTGGACGAGCGGGGGTTTTTGTTGGTGACCGACAAGTTCCCGCAGACGATCCTGGGTTTCGTCGGCCGGTGAGAGTGCGCCGGATCAGGCCGTGACCAACTGCACCACGGTCACGCCCTCGCCGCCCTCCCCCTTTTGCCCGGATCGGTAGGATGCGACCTGGGCGTGTGCGCCGAGGAACTCGCGCACGGCCCGGCGCAGCGCGCCGGTGCCTTTCCCGTGGACGACGTTGATCCAGGGCAGACCCGCCAGCGCGGCAGCGTCGAGGTGGCGGTCGAGTTGCTCCAGGGCGTCCTCGACAGTGTACCCACGCAGGTCCAGCCGGGTTTCCGGTGCCGGGCCATCAAGCGGGATGCGGTAGGAGGACGGGCGGGGTTCGGGGGTGGGTGCGGCGCGGCGTTCCAACTGCGCCAACGCCACGCGCGTGCGCGCCGGCCCTACCTGCACTTCCGCCTCTTGCCCCTCGATGGCAAGCACCTCCCCCTGCGCGCCTAACTGAGTGACGAAGACGAAATCTCCGGGGCGGATGGGGCGCTTGGGCTGAGGCAGGGGCGGCGGGGCCGGGGCCGGAGCGGGCAACTCGGCCTCTAATTCTTCCAGCGCCTCTTCGACAGCAGCCACTTCTTCCAACTGCGGCACGGCCACGAACAGCCGCTGGCGCAGAGCGCGCACCTCCTTGCGCAGCGTCTCCAGTTCCGTGGACGCCTCTTCGTAGGCCATATCGAGGATTTCGGCCCGTTCCGCCTCGATGTTGCTCAGCCGCTGGCGTAGCTCTTCCACCTGCCGCTGGGCCGCTCTCTGGGCCACGCGGGCTTCGTCGCGTTCCTGGACCGCCTGGAGCCGCAATTTGTGCAGGTCAGAGAGCAGGCTTTCGGTCTGGCGGTCCTCCTGCGCGACCAGGTCCTCGGCGTGTTGGATGATCGTCGCGCTCAATCCCAACCGCCGGGCGATGGCGAAGGCATTGGAGCGGCCGGGCAGCCCGATGGTCAGGCGGTAGGTGGGTCGGAGCGTCTCGGCGTTGAACTCAACGCTGGCGTTACGCACGCCCGGAGTGAGCTGGGCGTAGGCCTTCAATTCGGGGTAGTGCGTGGCTACCAGAATAGTCGCGCCTCGAGTGCGCAGGGTCTCCAACAACGCCCGCGCCAGGGCAGCCCCTTCCGCCGGGTCGGTCCCAGCCCCCAGTTCGTCCAGCAGTACCAGACTGCGCGTGTCGACCTGGTCGATGAAGGAGAGGATGTTGATCAGGTGAGAGGAGAAGGTGGAGAGCGACTGCTCGATGGACTGCTCGTCGCCGATGTCGGCGTAGATCGTCTCGAAAGGCGTGAAGCCGGATGCTTCGGCGACGGGGATGTGCAAGCCGGCCTGCGCCATCAACGTGAGCAGGCCCGCCGTCTTCAACGTGACCGTCTTCCCGCCGGTGTTGGGGCCGGTGATGACCAGCACGTGGTTTTGCTGTTCCAGAAGCAGGTCGATGGGGACGACGGTTTTGGGGTCGAGCAGGGGGTGGCGGGCCTGGAGGAAGCGGATGGTGGGCCGTTCCGGCTGCGCGCCGTCGGCCTGCCAGGGGAGGAGCGCGGGCGCGGTCGCGTCGATCTCCTCGGCGTAGCGGGCCTTGGCGAAGGCGAGGTCGAGGTCGGCCAGAGCGTCGATGGTGTGGATGATTTCAGCACCTTGGGCTGCGATGCGGGCCGACAGATCGGCCAGGATGCGCTGCACCTCTTGCTCCTCTTCGATTTGCAACTCGCGCCAGGCGTTATTGAGGTTGACCACGCTGAGGGGTTCGACGAAGAGCGTGGCCCCGGAGGCAGAGCGGTCGTGGACGACGCCGGGGATGCGGCCCTTGAAATCGGCTTTGAGGGGGATGACGTAGCGGCCCTCGCGCTGGGTAATGATCGGTTCCTGAAGGTAGGGCGCGTTACGGGAACTGGCGATGACGCGTTGGAGCTTGTCGAACAGGCGGCTGTGGGCGGCGCGGAGCTCGTGGCGGATGCGCGCGAGCTTGTCCGAGGCGTTGTCGCGCACCTGCCCGCGCTCGTCGAGGCACTGGCCGATGTGCTGGATCAGGCCGGGGCAGGGCGTGATGCGCCCGGCGACGTCGGCCAGGCGGGGGAAGAGGTGGTCGAGGCGGGTGAGGGCGCGGTGGAGGTCCTGAGCAGCGGTCAGCGTGCCGCGCACGTCGAGCAGGTCGGTGGGCAAAAGTGTCGCCCCGCGCTGCGCGGCCTGCACCTGCGGGCGGACGTCCCGCGCGCCGCCCAGCGTCGTCTGCGGGTGGGTGGTCAGCAGCGCGCGCGCTTCCGAGGTCGTGTTCAGCCGCTCTTCGATCTCCTTGGGGAAATCGCTGGGGGCCAGATCGAGTGCCTTTTCCGCGCCGGCGGAGAAAGACGCGTGCGCAGCCAGCCGCTCCAGAATTTTCGGGAGTTCGAGCGTTTTCCAGTGTTTAGAGGGCGTTGACATTGGGTAACAGGAATCTCAACAGCGGTGGTAGATTGCCCAGGTAAAAGACGCTCAATGTAACCTGGTAGACGTTCATGAAGGCACTCAAGAACGGGTACGTCACCATACTTTCCAATTGCTCTTCGGAGATCAGCAATCCGGTGTGCCCCAGGCACGATATGATGGCGACGGCAAGCACCAGACCGGACAGGACACCAGGGATGATGCCCAGCACGTTGTCCAGTGCCTTGAGCTTGGGCAGCTTAGTCTGGGGAAAGCCTTTGCGATGAAAGACCTCGACGATGATGACGATGATCAGGAACACCAGCAAGAAGCTAATGCTTTCGCGCAGGCTGCGGAAGTTCGGTGTGAAGGCCGTCATAAACGTGGCCACGTAGTTGTAAGTGAACCCGGCAATCAGGGTGGCGAAATAGAAGCCAAAGAGCATCATCGCCTGGCGCAGCAGGCCCTGCGCGACGGACAGCACGGCCATGAGTAGGAACAAGACAATTACGATGATATCCCAAACCGACATTGGCAGCCTCCTGACCTATGGTGAACGTAACGCAGATGTAACTGCTCAGCTTACGCTTCGCAGTTGCCTTTTCCGCCGC